>CAYPES010000024.1:0-9655 GCA_964409925.1 uncultured Clostridium sp.
ATTTTGCTCTCCAAATACTTTTGCTGCAACTTTTTTATCTTCTTCGTCCATCTTATAAGTTTTAACTGTTTGTCCTTTGCCATAGCTCCATCTATATCCATAGTCCTTAAATTCTTCCGAGTCATTTGATGTATTGTTGTTAACAACCTCTGCATAACCTTCTAATAATTCATCTGGAATCTCCTTTACAAATCTAGATATCTGGTTGTAGCTTGTTGAGCCAAATATTGTTCTATGCTTTGCACAAGTTAAATATAAATATTGTTTAGCTCTGGTTATTCCTACATAAAATAATCTTCTTTCCTCTTCTAACTCTTTAGGCTCTCCTATTGTTTTATACCCTGGGAAAATCCCTTCTTCCATTCCTACTAAAAATACAACTGGAAATTCTAGTCCCTTTGCGCTATGTAATGTCATTAATGTAACAGAATCATCTTTGTCCTCCATTCCATCTATGTCACTTGCAAGAGTTATGTTCTCTAAGAATTCAGCTAGCGTGTTATCTGCGGACTCTTCTTCAAATTCTATTGCAACTGTTAAAAACTCTTCCAAGTTTTGAATTCTAGTTTCCGCTTCTACACTATTTTCTAGTTCTAATGCTTTTGTATAACCTGTTTTATTTAGTGTTTCCTTTATTAAATCAGATATTTTTAGTTCTTCTTTTTTATTTCTTAGCTCTTCAATTTGCTCAATAAATTCTCTTGAATTTGCATATACTCTTGTGAGTCCATATGTTTGTGCATCTTTTATTATTTCATACATTGGTTCTCCAGTTTTATCTGATATTTCTTGTATTTGTTCTAGGCTTGTCTTTCCAATGCCACGTTTTGGCTCATTTATTATTCTTTTTAGTGAAAGATTATCTGCTGTATTATGAATTAATCTTAAATATGCAATTATATCTTTAATTTCTTTTCTTTCGTAGAATTTTAGTCCTCCTATAACTTTGTATGGGATGCCCTCTCTCATTAATATGTCTTCTATTGCTCTTGATTGGGCATTCATTCTATAAAGAATTGTGAAATCCTTGTTTTTATAATACTCCTCTGTTTTCAAATGCTCTATCTGTTCTACTAGATATCTTGCCTCATCATATTCATCTTCTCCACAGTAAAGACAGGGCAAGCTTCCTTCGTCATTCTCTGTCCATAGCTTTTTATCGTATTTATTTTCATTGTGCTTTATTACAGCATTTGCAGCTTTTAAAATATTTCCTGTGCATCTATAATTTTGCTCTAATTTTATAATTTTCGTACCTGGGAAATCTCTTTCAAAATTTAGGATATTGCTTATATCTGCTCCTCTAAATGAATATATACCGTTGGTCGTTATCACCTACGGCTGTAACATTTCCATACTTAGATGCTAGCAACGATACCAAAGTAAATTGGGCTTTATTTGTGTCTTGGTACTCATCTACTAATACATATTTAAATTTTTCTGTATAATAATCTAGTACATCTGGATTTTCGCTTAATATTTTTATTGTAAAATTAATTATATCATCAAAATCGACAGCATTGTTTTCTTTTAATTTTTTCTGATATAATTCATATATTTCTGCTATTTTTCCTTTTCTAAAGTCTCCTGCATATTTTACTCCATATGCCTTTGGTTCTAACATTTCATTCTTTCCATTACTTATTTCTGAAAGAACTGCCCTATCTGTGAAAATTTTATCATCTACATTAAGTACTTTTAGGCATTCCTTTATTAAAGTTCTTTGATCTGATGTATCAAATATAACAAAGTCTGATTTGAACCCTATTCTATCTATGTATTTTCTTAAAATGCGCACACAAATAGAGTGAAATGTTCCCATCCATAGGTCTTTTGCAGCATCTCCTATTAACTTTTCTATTCTTTCCTTCATCTCATTTGCAGCCTTATTAGTAAACGTTATAGCTAATATGTTCCATGGTTTAACTCCATTTGCAATGTCATATGCAATTTTATGAGTTAATACTTTTGTTTTTCCACTACCTGCACCAGCTATAACTAGACATGGTCCTTCTGTTGCAAGCACCGCTTCTTTCTGTTTATCATTTAATCCATCTATAATTTCTTGTTTGTTCATGTTATTTCCCTTCTGTATTAATTAGTTTTTAGAAGTTTTATACACTTCCATTGTTAAATTTTCACAATTATCTCTTCTAGTGCATCTTCTATTTCTTTTGCACATTCTCTATATACTTGTATTGGATATCCCCATGGATCTTTTATATCTTTATCCTTAACATCTGGTCCATATGCATATTCTTTTATAGTAAATATTTTATGGTCAAGTTCTGGATATTCATATTCTAGTGTCGTTAATATTGCATGGGTTGCGCATAATATCAAATCCATATCTTTTATATCACTGTTTCTTACATTTATTGATTTATGCTGTAATATGTCGACATCATAATCTTCTTTCATTACTATTACGGCTTCATCAGTTGAATATTCTCCGATTGAAGCACGAAGTCCCGCAGAGTATACTTCTATATCATGTTCTCCTCTGTCTTCTAACATTTTTTTCATAAGGCCTTCTGCCATAACGCTTCTACAAGTGTTCCCTGTGCACACAAACATTATCTTTTTTATTTTAGTATCTCCATTTTCCATAATTGTTGCCTCCCGTTTTATTATCATTCATTTTATATTAATAATGTCTATTTTTCAATATTTATATAAACATTATCATAAATAAAGGATAGTGTTCTATTCCCATATTGTCCACATATATATTTGTGTCTTTTTCTAATTTAATATATCTTGACACAGTTTTATAATTGTTAACAATAGAATTTAAAGATTTTGATTGTTTATTATTGCCTGATTTTACCTCTATGGCTGTTACATCTCCATTAATATTTAATATAAAATCAATTTCTAATTGACTCTTTTTTTCATAGTACATCACGTCCTTATATCTAGTTTGAATTTCTTCAGCACAAACATTTTCCAAAATGGCACCTTCATTGATATATAATTCATTATCTAATATGTCTTTTTGTATTCCTTCTTCATACATTGACATTAAAAGTCCTGTATCTCTTACATATATTTTAAAACAATCCAGACGTAAATTAGCTCTTAATGGTGCTGCAGGCTCTGTAAGATTGTAGCAGTAATTAATGATTCCTGCATTCTTCAGCCATTCAATACTACTACTATATTTTCTTTCTCCAACATTTTTTTCTCCATCTAGAATATTTACATAAGAGAACTTTTTATTCTTTTTAGCTAGCTGTGCAGGAATGCTATCAAATGTGTTTAGTACTTTTTGTCTAATACTAGTTTCAGCATATTTTACAACATCTAGTTTATAGTCTTCAATCATGGACTTTTGTAAAGATATTACTTTTCCTAAACTTTTCTCTTTTACATACTCATCAACAATTCTTGGCATTCCTCCTACGATTAAAAACATTCTAAACTGTTTATTTAGTTGTGCCAATATATATTCATCAATAGGTGTTTTGTTTTCAAAGCTTTTCCTTACTTCTGAGATTAAGCTTTCTTTTATACCAACTGCCCATAAAAACTCTTCAAAATCAAGTGGATACATATCTACAATTTTTTCATAACCAACTGGATATGAGCTTATTTCTTTATAATATAATCCAAGTAGAGAACCTGATGCTATAACGTCGATTCTTTTATCCATTGCAAAACTTTTTAGAGCAACTCTAGCATTTGGACAATTTTGAATTTCGTCTAAAAACAATATGGTTTTCCCTGGTTTTATTTCTATATCAGGAAATGTTACTTCTAATTTCATAATTAAAGTATTTGCATCTAAATCGCCATTAAATATATCTTTTAGTGTTGGAGATAGCTCAAAGTTTATATAAATATAACTTTCATAATTTTCTTTGCAAAATTGTTCTATTATAAATGTTTTTCCTACTTGCCTAGCTCCTCGTACTAATAAGCACTGCTTGTTCTCTTCTTTTTTCCAATCCAAAAGTATTCTAGTTATTTTTCTTTTTAGCATAATTTATCACCTTTAATATATTATACCGTTTTTTCAGAAAGTATGCAAGTTTTTCTGGCAACTTTTAGAATTTTATTGCAAGTTTTTACGGCGACTTTCAGGACTCTGTTGCAAGTTTTTACTGCAATTTTTAAAAGTTTATTGCAAGTTTTTAATAATATTGGTACTTCAAATTAAATATCTACAGCTATTAGCCCTAAAATAAAGCCTATAATTCCTCCAATGGTTGGCAATTTGCCTTTGTATAAATTATTTGATTGTGGTATTAGCTCACCCGATACAATATAAAGCATTGCTCCTGCCGCAAATGTTAGGCATATTGCTATAACATTTTGCGATATTCCTCCTATTATTTTGCCTACAAAAGCTCCTATTCCTGTAGTTACCCCTGATAGTATTACATAAAATAATACTTTGCTTGCCTTCATTCCTCCATTTTTCATTGGCACTGCCATTGATATTCCTTCTGGTATATCATGTATGCATATTGCTACTGCTAGCGAATATCCTAGTGTTAGCGAAGCTCCAAAGCCTGAGCCTATTGCTAAGCCTTCTGGGAAGTTATGTATTGCTAAACCTATACTTGTAATTATTCCTGTTCTTAATAGCTCTTTTTTACTATTTAACGTCATACCTGAACATTGTTGTCCTGTACTAAATTTTTTATCGACTAGAATGTTACATATTGCCATACACACTATGCCCAGTATTATTCCTAATATTACATTTGGTATCGGTGATATTTTTAGTGCTTCTGGTATTAAATCGAAACTTACTATTGCTGTCATAAGTCCAGCCGCCAAAGATAGTATAAAGCTTAATAATTTATTTGAAGGATTTTTAAGTATAATTCCTAGTATTCCTCCAAGAGTAGTTCCAAATGTTCCAAAAAATAAACCCAGTAGAGTAATTCTCAATAATTCAATCACTTTTATCTCCTCATTTTTATATTTTATTTCTTTTCAATTTATATTCAAAAAAATTATTAATATGAGAATTTTGTTTTTGAAATAAAAATAGCAGAAATAATTCATATTTTTATAAAATGAGCCGAAATATCGTGTCGTCACATGATCTACGTGCGCTCGATATGAGCTGCAAGATTTTATAAAAATATTAATTATTTCTGCATATAAGTCAACAAAAGCTGTGAATTGTAACTATTTTTCTTTTAATCTAACTTTATTCTTCTGTTGAGCCTTGTAATTTTTCTGCTCTATCTGCTGCAGTTAGGTTATCTATCATCTCATCTAGGTTTCCATTTAGAAAATCTTCCATTTGGTATATGCTTAGTCCAATTCTATGGTCTGTAATACGTCCTTGTGGATAGTTGTAAGTGCGTATTTTTTCGCTTCTATCTCCACTTCCAACTTGGCTTTTTCTTTCATTTGCTAGTTTAGAATCTCTTTCTTGTTTTTCCTTTTCATATAATCTAGATTGTAATAGTTTCATTGCATATTCTCTGTTTTGAGTTTGAGAACGCTCTGTTTGACATTCTGCTACAATTCCTGTTGGAATGTGTATTAGTCTTACAGCTGATGAGGTTTTGTTTACATGTTGCCCTCCTGCCCCAGAAGCTCTAAATACTTCTAGCTTAATATCTGCTGGATTTATATTTATTTGTACATCTTCTACAACTGGTAAAACAGCAACTGTTGCAGTTGATGTGTGTATTCTTCCGCTTGCTTCTGTTTCTGGAACCCTTTGTACTCTATGTACTCCGCTTTCGAATTTTAATCTACTATAAACACCTTTACCAGTGATCATAAAAGATATTTCTTTATATCCACCAAGCCCTGTTTCATTTTCATTTAGAACTTCTAGCTTCCAGTGTCTTCTTTCTGCATACATTGAATACATTCTATATAAAGTACCTGCAAAAAGTGCAGCTTCATCTCCACCAGCACCTGCTCTTATCTCGCAAATTATATTCTTATTATCATCTGGATCTTTTGGAATAAGCAATAGTTTTAGTTCTTCTTCTATTTTAGGAAGTTTTTCTCTATCTTCTCTTGCCTCTTCTTCTGCCAATTCCTTCATTTCCGGATCCTTCATCATTTCTTCAGCATCTGCTAACTCTTGTTGTACTTTTTTGTATTCTTTATATTTTAGTGCAACTTCTTCTATTTCGGCATGTTCCTTCATATATGCTGTCCATTCACTTGTGTTTGCAATCACCTCTGGGTCTGCAATCTTTTTATTAAGTTCTTCGTATCTCTTCTCTACTGCCTCTAATCTTTGAAACATAAAATTTCTCCTCTATTCATTATTTTTAAAATTACACATACCATTATATACCAAAAGTATTAGAATTTCAAGTAATATCAGAACTTACATGTTACAGTTCACTTACTAGTTTGTTTATTATAAGAGATAATTAATATTTTTATAAAATTTCGCAGCTCATATCGAGCGCACGTAGCTCATGTGACGACACGATATTTCGGCTTATTTTATAAAAATATTAATTATCTCTTATATGTTAAAAGTTGTATATAGTGAACTGTAACCTTACTATAGTTTTATAAAATTATATTCTACTTGTAATCTATCTAATGCCTCTTTTTCTCTATCAGTGCACGTAAATATTAGAGTTTGATGATCATGTAGTTCTTCTTTCAAGTATCTTAACACATTTTCTAATCTTTCATTATCAAAATATGCAAAACTTTCATCCAGTATTATGGGTAATCTTTCTTTTGATAAGTCATCAATCATGGATAATCTTAATGCTAGATATAATTGGTCTATAGTTCCTGTGCTTAATTTATATGCCTCTACATATTCTCCTCTATTATTTTCAACTACCATGCCATTTTCGTCATTTATGGTTACCTTTTCATATTTGCTATTTGAAATTCTATTTATACTAGATGATAGACTTTTTGTGAATTTTGGCGTAATGGTATTCTTCATTTCTTCATATGCCATTGTTAGATTTTCTATAGCTATATTAATAGTTTCTTCCTGCCTTTGTAGTTCTCTTAATTTTTCCGTATCCGCTTCTAGCCTTTCTTCTAGACTAACTAATTCATCTAGTTGAGGAATTATTGTGTTGCTTTCAATCTCTAGACCTTTTATTTTTACTTTATTATTATTTATTTTTTCCTCTACTTCGTCCTGTTTTGTTTTATAGTTTTCTACTTTCACTAGGTCTTCTATGTTTTCTAATTTGTCTTTATATTTATTTATTACATTTTCTTTTTTGTTATATTGTTTTTCTTTTATATTATCTTGTATTTTCTTCAATTCTTCATCTATCTGCTCGTTATTTTTATCTAACAATATAATTTGCCCTTTCAACATTGACATCTTGCTATTAATTTCTTGTTTACTTTCCTTATATTTTTTTAGTTCTTTTTCTTTTTTTTCAATGACTTTTAATAAATTGAGCTTTTCCTCCTCCAATTTGCCAATTTTTATGTTGTTTTCTTCTATTTTATGTTTACTTTGTTTTTTTATTTTGTTTACATAAATACAGGCATCTATTAACATTAAGGTAATAAAAGTCCCCATAAATATGTATTTTTTCAATATTAATGTTGTAACAATTCCAATTAGCGATAATACACCAACAGCTATTAAAAATATTGCCCTTTTATCTTTTTTTCTAACAGTCTTTCTATATGTTTCGCTATTATTTATTTCTGCTATTTGTCTATCTATATTCTCTTGTTGTTCTTGATAATTCTGAAGTTCTCTTTCTATATTTTCAGTAACTTGTTTTAAATTGCTATCATTTTTGTTCAATTCTTCTTCTCGTTTTTTTAGTTCAGATATTTTAGCTGAATTTTCATTTTTATTTTTTTCTTTTATTTCTATTTCTTTATTTTGTATATTTTCATTCTTTATTGTATCTTGTAGTTCTTCTAATACACTCTTTTTTAGTTCTAGTTCTTTTATTTCTTCTGTTATCTCTTCTTTTTCTGTATCTATCTCATATTTTCTATCTCTATATGGCTCTATATTTTTCATTTTATCTTCAATTTCTCTTATTTCTTTTCCCAGTATGTTAATCGGCTTTTGGCTTGTCTTACTAGTTCCTATCTCATCCCTTATTTTATCTTGTAATTTAGATAAAGCTTTTTTATAAGATACATTGTCTTCGCCTGTACCTGCTAGATTAGCTATTTTTTGAATTAGTATGTTCTGGTCTTTTTCAGCTAGCCTTACTTCCTCTTGCATAGAAACAACAGTTGATAAATACATTTGCTTATCAACTCCTGTTTGCTCGGTAAAGAACTTGCTTCCGTCTCTTTTATCAACTTCAAATTGATTAGTTATATCTTCTAATTTTTCATTATAAATTTTTGGATTCTTTTTATTAAAATCTCTAAAAATTTCAAATTTTTTTCCATCACCTAGTTCATATTGTATCCTTCCCGAAAATTCAGAACTATTCCATGGCTTATATCTTTCATAATCAGATAATTCACGTCCCTCTTTATTTTTTGAAATTCCATAAAAGCTACTAATTATATAATTTAGTAAAGTTGACTTGCCACTTTCATTTTTTCCTTGTATTATATTTATACCATTTTTTAGGCTGATGTCTTTATCTTCTATATTGCCATATGCATTTATCCTTAAATTATTTATTTTCAATTAGTTCACCTCTTATTTATTAAGTATATCCATACCTATTTCAAATGCTTCTAATAATTGTTCAGACACTTCTTCACTTTCGGATCTATTTATCTTTTCTAGTATTTGTTTTGCAAATAATCCTTTTAGGCTATTTTGCATAGCTATCTTTTCAATATCATATTTTATTGCTGTATGGTTCCTTATTCTTATTACATTTTTTATGTTTACCAATTCCAGAATTTTTCCTTCATTTATATCAAAATTTCGTTTCCCTACTAATATAATCTTGTAATATTTGTTATCATCGAAATTTATTTCATGAATTCCTTCTATTAGCTCTTCTTCCGAATTTATCTCACTAATATCTAGCTCTTTCTCTTCAAATGTTTTAGCAGATGTTTCTATAAAATCAAGTGTAATTTCTCTTGTTTCTTCATTAATTTCACCCTTTATAAATCCTCTTTTTCCTAGCTCATCAAACCCTAAAGATACCGTAGACCCTGGATATACAATTCGTTGATTTTCATAGTCATTGTAGCTTCTTTTATGTATGTGTCCTAAAGCAACATAATCAAATCCTAGACTTTTTAGTTGCTTTGATGTTAATGGATTATACTCTTTATTTTCTTCTTTGCCATTGTCCATACTTCCATGTGTAATTAGTATGTTAATTTTGTTTTTATCTTTTATTTGGATATTCTCATATGCATTTTTCATATAAAAATCGCTAAATCCATATCCATAAATATCTACATTGTCACATTCTACGCACTCTAAATCATCTGTAAATATATGCACATTTTCGTTCCATTTATACTGTTTGTAAAATGAATTCTTAATATAGGGATCATGATTTCCTGGAACAATAAATATTTTTGTACTTTCAATCTCTTTAAATAAGTTATTTATATATTCTATAGTAGACTTTTTTATATACTCTTGTTCATATAGATCTCCAGCTATAAAAAAATATGGAATATTTTCGCTTTTTATATATTCCACTATATCTTTCATTACTTTTCTTTGTTCTAGTCTTCTTTCTTGAGAAAGCATATCATTTTGTGCCAAAGTTGCAAATGGACT
>CAYPES010000025.1:0-9601 GCA_964409925.1 uncultured Clostridium sp.
GACCGAGGATTTTCATGTTGAACTTTTATAAAAATATAATTTATAAGCTTAAATATAATATTTAATTAGATTTTAAACATAAACCTATTATCTCGTAGACAGCTTTCAATATAAAATTACCATTTTTGGTATACTTTTACAAAAAAATATGATAAAATATAAGGCAATTATTAAAATATGAAAGGATGTAGCATATGGGATTTTTTGACAAATTAAAAAATGGTTTAAGCAAAACTAAAAATTCATTTGACGAGAAAATGAATAATGTTTTTAGCAATTTCAGAAAAGTAGATGAGGATTTATTAGAAGAACTAGAAGAAGCTCTTATAATGTCAGATGTAGGAGTAGAAACATCCACAATGATTATAAGTAATCTAAGAGAGAGAATTAAAAAAGAGAATATAAAAGATGAAGAAGGGGTAAAGGAAGCTCTAAGAAAAGAAATACAAGAAATATTTGATAAAACAGATCATAACTTACATTTAGAGACAAAACCTTCTGTTATATTAGTAGTTGGAGTAAATGGAGTAGGAAAGACTACTTCTATTGGAAAAATTGCAAATAGACTAAAGCAAGATGGAAAAAAAGTAGTAGTTGCAGCGGCAGATACTTTTAGAGCTGCAGCAGTAGAACAGTTAGAAGTATGGGTCAATAGAGCTGGGTGTGATATTGTAAAAAGAGAAGAAGGAGTAGATCCCGCATCAGTTGTGTATGATGCAATAAAAATCACAAAGGAGAAAAACGCTGATGTTTTAATATGTGATACCGCAGGAAGATTACACAATAAAAAATATTTAATGGATGAGTTAGTAAAAATAAAAAAGGTAATAGACAAAGAACTACCAGATGCATCTGAAGAAGTATTAATGGTATTAGATGCAACTACTGGACAAAACGCAATATCTCAAGTACAAGCATTCAAAGACACAGTAAATATTACAGGAATAGTTTTAACAAAATTAGATGGTACTGCAAAAGGTGGAGCTGTAATAGGAATTGTAAATGAAAATAACGTTCCAGTTAAATTTATTGGCGTGGGAGAACAAATTGATGACATGGAAATATTTAATAGTGAAGATTTTGTAAAGGCTTTAATTTAATAAGATCGGAGGTATAAATACTTGAAAGAGACTAATAAAAAAAATAATAAAGAAAATGAACATGTAGAAGTAAAAAAAGAAGAGCCAAAGATTGAAAAAATTGAAGAAAATAAAAATGGGGAAAATAATCAAAATTTATCGATGAAATCAGAAAATCAGAAGAAACATGAAGAGGTTGGAGTAAAAGAAGAAAATAATACTCCAGTAAAAAAGAAAACAAGAAGGAAAATAGTTTTTGCAGTACTTATTGTTGCAATGATCATTATTTACATAATTGAAAGAGGAGAATTCTTAGAAATAAAAGAAATTGGTGAAAATTATGTATCAATGTTCTGGCAAAATATGAAATATAGAGGAATTACAGCAGTACTCAATTTCTTAGCAATATTTACCTTAACATATAATACTACATCAAGAGTAAAAAAAGGATTAAAAACTTTTTTTGAGGATGAGAAAAAAACAATGCCGAAGTTGCCTCAAAAATCAATAGCTTTTATATTGGCAACATTAGTAACAATATCTACAACTGGAATTATAATAGAAAAGGCTTTACCTTGTTTATTTAATACACAATTTGTAACAACAGAACCTGCATTGGGAATAGACATAGGATTTTTCGTGTTTGTATGGCCGTTCCTAGAATTTATGACAATATATGCGGCAGTAGCTATTATCGCTGCAACAATATATGCGGCAATATATTATTTATTAGTATTTAATATATTCTTTGATGGAATAAGTAGAGAATCTGTAAAAAAGAGTGGTATATTAGACCAAGCTTTTGCAAATTTAAAAATATTAATAGTAATTTTTGCAATATTGTTAATATTAGAAACATTGAATATTGGTGTACAGAAATTTATTGTTTTAAATAATGATGAAGCTGAAAATTATTCTATATTTGGTGCAGGAATTACAGAAAAAACTATAGGATTTTGGGGTTATATAATTCTAGCAGTAGTAATGATTGCTTCTGTATTTAATGCGATAAAAGAATTTAAAAAAGGAAGAACAAAGAAAATTATTACTTCAATATTAGTAGTTCCAGTGTATCTAGTAGTATTACTTATAGTGATGATAGGCTTCAATTTAATATTTGTAAATGCAAATGAATTGGACAAAGAGAAAACATACATAGCAGATAATATAAAAAATACCAAAAAAGCTTATGGGATTGATATTGATGAAGTAATTATACAAGATGAAGGAACTATTACACAAAGTTCAATTACAGAAAATTCAGAAACTATTAGAAATATTACAATAGCAAATCCAACTACAGTATTAAAAGATTTAGGGGGCTCTCAAAAGAATAAAGGATATTATAATTTTAGATCAACACAATTAGGATTATACAATGTAAATGGAAAAGAACAATTAGTATATATTACACCAAGAGAAATTGCGAGCTCAAAAGGAACATATAATAATAAAACTTATGAATATACCCATGGTTTCGGAGTAATAGTAACGTCTGCAACAACAACAACTGAAACAGGAAATATTAATCACATTCAAAAAGCATTTGAACAAACGGATGAGGTAATAAATGTAGATGAGCCAAGAATATATTTTGGACTAGAAACAAACGATACAGTTGTAACCAATAGTAATAGCAAGAAAGAATTTGATTATCCTACGGATGATGCTTTAAATAATACAGAGAATGTATATGAAGGGGATGCTGGATTAAAGGCTAATTTCTTAGATAGATTAGTTTTAGCTATAAAAGAGAAAGATGCTAAGCTAGTATTTTCTGGAAATGTAAAAAGTGATAGCAAAATATTACCAAATAGAAACATTATAGAGAGAGCAAAAACAATAATGCCATATCTAACATATGATAATGATCCATATATGGTTATTACAAATGATGGAAATTTAGTATGGGTGCTAGATGCTTATACTACTAGTAATGAATATCCATATTCTCAAAGGACTATGATAGAAAATAATGGCATCACTAAAAAAGAAATAAATTATATAAGGAATTCTGTAAAAGTAATAATAGATGCATACTCAGGTGAAGTGAATTTCTACATAACAGATAAATCAGATCCTATTGTAATGGTATATAATAAAATTTATCCAGATTTATTCTCAAAAGAAGAAATACCAGAAGATATAGCAAATCATTTTGTATATCCAAAATACTTATATAATATTCAAGCAAATGTTTTAAAGAGATATCATAATATTCAACCAGATGTATTATATAGAAGTGATGATGTATGGGATATTGCAACACATAATACAAGTAGCAAAATTACTTCTACTAAAGGAACAGAAATTGAACCATACTATACAATGGTAAAAACAACGGATAGCAGTTCGAGACTAGGATTAGTTTTACCATATACACCATATAAAAAGCAAAACATAACAGCGTATTTAATTGGATCTTGTGACGAAAATGGAAATAATATATTAAAATTATATAATTTCCCAACAGACAGTAACGTTTTAGGACCAATGCAATTAGATACCCAACTAGGGCAAGATGAAACTATATCTAAAGAAATAGAAGTATTAAACGTTTCTGGAACTAAGCTTACTAAAGACATAATAATAGTCCCAATAGATAATACATTGCTATATGTAGAGCCAATATACCAACAATACGTAAACGAAACAGATTCATTACCGGTACTTAAAAAAGTAGTAGTTGCATCTGGAACTAAAGTAGCTATTGGAGATGATTTTAGCGAAGCATTAATGAATTTAGTTTCTCAATATGCGGTGGATATAGAAGTTGAAAATACAGATAGTCTAGAAGAACTAGCAGACTTAATAATAAAAGCAAATAATAACTTAAAGGCATCTACGCAAAGTAATGATTGGGAACAGATAGGAAAAGACACAAAGAAATTACAAACCTTAGTAGATAGATTGGAAGAAGTAAAGAAAGAGCTAGATAAGATTGCTACTGAAGAAGCTAAGAAAAATGTAGAAAACAATATAATAGAGAATACTGTAAATGAAATTGTAAATGTAACTGAATAAACCGATAAATAAAAGCCATCATAATATAAAGGTGGCTTTTATTTATGAAAAAAAAGAAAATTAGATTAAATAAAAAATATGCGGTTAAATTAAATAAAAAATACAATAGCAACAATACTATAATAGAAAGAATGGAACCAAAAATTCTTGCTCAATTAAATAATATAAATTATATTTTAAACAAAAATAAAGTGCTAGATTTAATAGAACTTGCTGGAAACACAAAAAAGTTCTTAATTAGAAATTTTGCTTCAGGCATAATAAAAGGAATTGGCATTGGAATTGGTTTTTCTATAATAACGGCATTTATAATATATTTGCTTCAAAAGATAATAAAACTAAACATTCCAGTAATTAGTGAGTATATTTCGGATATAGTTGAAATAGTACAAAAATCAAAATAATAAAACATATATTGTATTTGTACAAACTTAAATATCTCTTTTTTTATGTCAATGTGAAACCGGAAAACATTGATATAATTGCGTTTACAGAAGATGATCGAATGTAACAAAAATGTAATAAAACAAATTCTACTAGAGACGAGAGGAAACAGAGATAAGAAAAAAAATAAAAGAAAAAATGTTGCTTTTGCAACAGAAAAAGAAAAAAGTTGAGGTATAATAAGAGCATAAATTGCAAAGGGGGAACATAGGAATGAAAGTAATAAAAAGAGATGGAAACATTGTTGAATACAATCCAGAAAAAATTAGAATAGCTATTCAAAAAGCAAACAATGAGGTTTCAAGAAAAGAAAAAGCAACAGATGAAGAAATTAATGAAATAATAAAATATATAGAAGACTTAAAAAAGTCAAGAATATTAGTTGAAGATATTCAAGATATCATTGAACAAAAATTAATGGAAATTGGAAGATATGAATTAGCAAAGAAATATATTACATATCGTTATACAAGAGCTTTAGTTAGAAAAGCAAATACAACAGACCAAACAATAAAAGAATTAATAGATGGAGAAAGTGAATATTGGAACAATGAAAATTCTAATAAAAATGCCAGAGTAGTAACAACACAAAGAGACTATTTAGCAGGAATAACAAGTACTGATATAACAAGAAGATTTTTACTTCCAGAAGATGTTGTAAAAGCTCATAATGAAGGAATAATACACTTCCATGATGCGGATTACTTTGCACAAAATGCTTTAACTAACTGTGAACTTATAAACTTAGAAGATATGCTACAAAACGGAACAATAATGAATGGCGTTATGATAGAAAAGCCTCATAGATTTATAACAGCTTGTACAATTGCAACACAAATAATATTAGCAGTTACATCATCAACATATGGTGGAGCTACTGTATCATTATCACATTTAGCCCCTTTTGTTAGAAGCAGTTATGAGAAATATTACAAAAAATATAAAGATAACGGATTATCAGAAAAACAATGTAAAAAACTTGCGGAAGCAGATACTAGAAAAGAAGTATCTGATGGTGTTCAAACATTCAATTATCAAGTCAATTCAATGACAAACACAAATGGACAAGCTCCATTCCTATCAGTTTGTATGTACTTAGGAGAAACAGATGAGTACAAAGATGAATTAGCTATGGTAATAGAGGAATTCTTAAAACAAAGAATCCTAGGATTTAAAAATGAAAAAGGAGTTTATATAACACCAGCATTTCCTAAACTACTTTATGTACTTGAAGAAGATAACATACATGAAGACAGCAAATACTGGTATTTAACAAAACTTGCAGCTGAATGTACAGCAAAGAGAATGGTTCCAGATTATATTTCTGAAAAGATGATGAAAGAACTAAAGAAAAATGAATATGGAGAGGGCGATTGTTATCCTTGTATGGGATGTAGATCATTTCTTACTCCAGACAGGACAATTAGTCTTGGAAATATAGCAAAAGCTAAAAACTATGTAGAAGGAAAAGGCAAATATTATGGAAGATTTAATCAAGGTGTTGTAACAATCAATTTAGTAGATGTTGCTCTATCTTCTGGAAAAGACCAAAAGAAATTCTGGAAGATATTTGAAGAAAGACTTGAGTTATGCCACAAAGCTCTACAAGTAAGACATGAAAGATTAGCAAAAGTAACAAGTGATGTTGCACCAATTTTATGGCAACACGGAGCATTAGCAAGACTTCCTAAGGGAGCAAGCATCCACCCATTATTACATTCAGGGTATTCAACAATATCACTTGGATATGCAGGCTTATATGAATGTGTTAAATATATGACAGGAAATAGCCATACAGACAATGGTGACGGAAAAGAATTTGCACTAGAAGTTATGCAAAAACTTAATGATAAATGCAAAGAGTGGAAAGAAGCAGAAGACATGGATTACAGTGTTTATGGCACACCAATTGAATCTACTACATATAAATTCGCAAAATGCTTAAAGAAGAGATTTGGAGTTATTAAAGGAATAACAGATAAAAACTATATAACAAATTCATATCATGTTCCTGTATTTGAAGAAATAGATGCTTTCTCAAAATTAAAACTAGAGAGCGAATTCCAAAGATTAAGTCCAGGAGGAGCTATATCTTATGTAGAAACACCAAATCTACAAAACAACTTAGAAGTAGTTCTTCAAATAATGAGATTTATATATGATAACATTATGTATGCAGAATTAAACACAAAATCAGATTATTGCCAAAAATGCGGTTACACAGGAGAAATATTAATAGATGAAAATCTAGAATGGTATTGCCCAAACTGTGGAAACAGAGACCACAATACATTAAATGTAGCAAGAAGAACATGTGGATATATAGGAAGCAATTTCTGGAACAAAGGAAGAACACAAGAAATTAAAGAGAGAGTGCTTCATATCGATAATAAAGACTGTGACGAAGATGAATGTGAATGCGAGTGCGGATGCGAAGAACATTCAAAAGAACCAGCATTAGTAAAATAGAGCAAAATTAGAGGTGAAAAATACACAATGAGATACAATAAAATTAGAAAAATGGATATAGCAGATGGACCGGGAGTAAGAGTTTCAATATTTATGCAAGGCTGTAGTTTTAATTGTAAAAATTGCTTCAATCCAGAAACACATGATTTTGCAGGAGGAAAAGAATTTACTCAAAATACTATAAATAAAGTATTAGAATTATCAGATAATGATAATATTGAAGGACTATCTATATTAGGCGGGGAACCAATGCATCCAAAGAACATAGATGGAACTAAAGAACTTGCAAAAGCATTTAAAGAAAAATATCCAGAAAAAAATGTATGGGTTTGGTCAGGATATAGGTTTGATCAAGATTTAAAAGACAAAGATGTATTAAAATATGTAGATGTTCTAGTTGATGGACAATATGTAGATGAATTGCACAACCCAATGTTAAAATGGAAAGGATCATCTAACCAAAGAGTAATAGATGTTCAAAAAAGCCTAAAAGAAAATAAAATAATCTTAGCAGATTAAATCAAATAGCCTCTTAAATAATTTACTTATTTAGGAGGTTTTGGTAACATATAAACACCATGTAACATTGGGAGACACGATAATAATAAAAGTTTTTATAAAAGAATACAATAATTTGATGTAAAAAGTAAGCAATGGAGGAAAAAATGAAAGTTTATGATAATATTGGAAGTATTAGATTACTAAACATAAAAGTTATTATGGACGACAAAGATACTATTTATGAAGGAATGGTTGAAGATGCTCCAGAAGAGGTAAAAAAGTTAAAATATTCTAAAATAGAGATAGATAGTGGAACCACTTTTTTATATGTATATAATGTATAAATTAATATAGAGCTTGCAAGTATGTTTTTATCAAATTCACAATGAAAATCCTCGGTCGGAGCTTTGCTCCTCGAAAACGGATTTCCAGTTTCATTTTCTAAAAAATACTTTGCAAGCTCTATATTAGAATTTCTAAAAAATCATACAATCATATTTCATGTTATTCCTAAAAATATCTTGAAAATTTAGGCAACTTTTTATTTACTGTAAAAAATTAAAATCTAGGAAATCCTGGTCGTCTGCCCAATAATTCTCGCAATAACAAAATTCTAATTAAATCCCTGAAAAATCTATTACGACGGCGTCTTCTAGGTGGTCTATTTACCATTTGTCTATTTTCACTGTCTTGCCTATCCTCTCTAGTTTCTACCTCTACGTTAATATCAACACTTATTCTACTATCGGCTACAGCTCTATCGTAAATATCATCTGTCATTCTATCTATCATGTCTTCAGTAACTGGCATAGAAATGTTTCTACATACAGAAACAACCATGGGATATACAACTCTATATGAATCTGGATACATTCTCTCTAAATCGCAAGATGGATCTTGCCACATCATTTGACTAGAGCTCATGTTAGAATATGGAGTGATACACATATTCTGACAATTCATATTAGGACAACTTGAACCCTGCATGCCCATTGGAGAATTCATGCCAGAAAATCCTAATGTATTTCTCATATAATCTTCATAACTTTGGTAATCCATAATTTCACCTCCATAATATATAGTATGCAAAAATTTTATAAAAGGTTTGTAGCTATTTCAATAAGGGATATTTCAACAAAACAATCGAATATCTAAATAGTGTGCCAGTAACGAAAATGTTTATAATTTATAAGAAAAAAGTCAAGAAATGTGATAAAATAGAACTTAATATTAAAGAATACAAGATAAGGAGAAAATCTAATGAATAGCAGACTGATTGACAAATACGAAATTATATATTCGAAAATAAAAAACGTCTACATACAAATAAAAGATGGCAAAGTAATAATAAGAGCTCCAAAAAGAATGTCAGAAAAAGAACTAGAAAAGATGATAGAAAAGAAATCGGAGTGGATTGAAAGAAACCTTGAAAAATCTAGACAAAAACAAGAAAAGGAAGAGCTTTATACAGAAGAACAATTTAAGAAAATAGTAGAAACAAATGCAAACGAATTGATAAATATTACAGGTCTAATTCCTAACAAAATAAGGATAAGAGACATAAAATACGCATGGGGAAGTTGCTCAAATAATAAAAATATAACGATTAACAAAAATTTAATATCATATAGTGAATTAGCGATAAGATATGTTATTTTACATGAATTGTGCCATTTAAAATATATGAACCACTCAAAAGAATTCTGGAGTTTGGTTCAAAAATACATGCCAGAATACAAAAAAGCAAAAGCAGAATTTAAGTAAGTTGTAGAGGAGATGAGAAGTTGAATAACGACAATAGAAAGTATAAGATAATAACTTTATGTGGTTCAATTAAATTTAAAGAAATGTTCTTGAAAATACAGGAAAGCCTTACTTTAAATGGTAATATTGTACTCACGCCTAATTTTTTTAATAATATAAAAAAAGAAGAAATAAGTTTAGACACTAAAAAGATGTTAGATGAAATGCATAGACAAAAAATAGATATGTCAGATGAAATCTATGTAATTAATTTAGATGGTTATATAGGAGAAAGTACAAAATCTGAAATTGAATATGCAAAGGCAAAAGGCAAAAAGATT
>CAYPES010000026.1:0-9584 GCA_964409925.1 uncultured Clostridium sp.
AAGCCGAAATATCGTGTCGTCACATGAGCTACGTGCGCTCGATATTGAGCTTGCGAAATTTTATAAAAATATTCATTATTTGGGCATGTAAGCAACAAAAGCTGCGAATTATAATAAATTTTTTTAACTACTAGTATAGAATTTAACGAAAAGGAGTGTTATTCTTGTCTAGTAGTTTTTTTAAATATCTTTTTACATACTTTGCAACGTTATTTTTTATAGTTATTTTTATCTTTATATTAATTATTCATATTACAGCATTAAATTCTGGCTCTATTGCTACTGGAGAATGTGTTTGGCCTCTTCCAACTTATACTTATATTAGTTCATATTTTGGATATCGAGACGCTCCAACTACTGGGGCCTCTAGTTATCATTCTGGTATAGATATTCCAGCTCCAGAAGGTACAGAGATTTTATCTATTTGTGACGGAACAGTTACCTTTGCTAGCTGGGGAGCTGGTGGTGGATATACTATTGTTGTTGAAAACACAGATATAACAGTATCTTACTGTCATGTATCTCCGTCCTTTATTGTATCTAGAAATGATACTGTTGTAGCAGGTCAAGTTATTTCCTATGTGGGTCCAAAAAATGTTTATGATATTCAAAATAACCCTTATCACGATTCATATGGAAATCCAACTAACGGAGCAACTACTGGTTGTCACCTTCATTTAACAATAAAAAAAGACGGCATGGCCGTCAATCCTTTAGATTATTTTAATTTATCTAATTAATTACATATCATCATCATTATTGTCCTCATCATCGTCATGCTCATCTTTTTTTTCATCATCATTGCATTCATGGTGATGTCCACAAGAAGAACAAAAACCTGAACATCCTTCATCGTCTCCGTCCCAATCTAGTTCTATTATATTGTGACATTCTGGACACTCTATTTCTTCTTTTAGCTCATCTTCAACATCTGCAACAAATTCGTGATTACAATATGGACATACTATTTCAAAATCATAATCATCGTCTTCATATATATCTTTTTTTATTAAATCTACTGTTCCTTTTACCTTATCTAGCTTTTCTTCTAGTTCATCTTGGCATTTTTCTAATTCGTCCATTCTTTTAGAGTTAACACTTGTAACTCTATCGATTATGTCCATATATAAAGAAGATAATTCTGATATTTTTTTCAATACATATTGCTTTTCATCTTCATCAGAAATATTTTTATCAATATCATTTAATATTTTTAAATACTCTTCACTCAATTTTGACATATAATTTCCTTCCTAAATTAAACTCTTTCCATATATTCGCCAGTTCTTGTATCTATTTTAATAACATCTCCTATGTTTACAAACATTGGAACTGTTAGTTCATATCCATTTTCTAATGTTGCTGGCTTTCCTGAGGTTGTAGTTGTGTTTCCAGCAAATCCTGGTTCTGTATATTTAACTTCTAGCTCAACAAACATTGGTGGTTCAACTGCAAAAACATTACCTTTATAAGATAGCATTGTTACAGACATATTTTCTTTAATGAATTTTAGTGCGTCTCCAATTTGCTCTTTATTAAGAGGAATTTGCTCATATGTATCATTATCCATAAAATAATACAAATTCTCATCATTATATAAATATTGCATTTCCTTCTTCTCTATTTGAGCTGCTGGGAATTTTTCTGATGGATTGAATGTTTTTTCAATAACTGCTCCTGATATTACATTTTTTAATTTTGTTCTTACAAATGCTGATCCTTTTCCTGGTTTTACATGTTGGAATTCTACTACTCTAAATACATTTCCTTCCATTTCGAATGTTGTTCCGTTTCTAAAATCGCCTGCTGAATATACGCTTGCCATTATTATTACCCCTTTCTCATTTTTTATTATATTTTTATAAATTTTTCTATTTTTAAATTGACTATATTATAATACTACAAATTTCAGTAAAAATCAAGTATTTTAGGTCATTTTATCTTATAACAGGTTACCTCTTTTCCAATTCACAGTATAGAATTTTATAATATAGCAGAAATACTTAATATTTTTATAAAATGAGCCGAAATATCGTGTCGTCACATAAGTTACGTGCGCTCGATATGAGCTGCGAAATTTTATAAAAATATTAAGTATTTCTGTGTATAAGTAATCTTAACTGTGAATTGTAACTACTAGATAATAGCATCAACTACTACATAGTCTTTTTCTGCTTTTGTTAAACTTGTTGTCATTCCTTTGCTAACTAAAGTGGTATCTTCTATTCTTACTCCAAATTTTCCCGGCACATAAATTCCCGGCTCATCTGTAATGACCATATTGTTCTTTAGTGCAAAATCTATTTTAGTACTTGTAAAAGGTAGTTCATGTATTTCTAATCCAACTCCATGGCCTAAAGCATGCACAAAATCATATCCATGTAATTTAAAATCATTTTCTACCATTCTGCTTACTATTTTTAGGTTTACTCCCTCTTTCATCTCATTTATTACTTGTTTTTGATTTTTTAGAACCAATTCATATATTGGTTTTATTTCTTCTGGAACATATCCTGCAAATATAGTTCTCGTCATATCAGAACAATATCCATGATATTTACATCCCATATCTATAGTAATAGGATCACCTGCTTCTATTTTTTTATTTGTTGGTACTGCATGTGGTTTTGATGAATTTTTTCCAGATGCAACTATTATATCAAAAGCAACATCTTCTGCTCCGTTGTTTATAAAAAATTCCTCTATTTCCTTTGCAATTTGTTTTTCTGTTAATCCTATTTTTATATAATTTTTTAAATGATTAAAGCATTCATCTGTTATCTGGCAAGCTTTTTGTATAAGCTCTATTTCTTCTGGATCTTTAATCATTCTTTGTTTCTCTATTATTCCTTCTGTCTCTTCTAAACTGTTTATCTTGTATCTATGCATAAAATCCTTGTATTTGGCATAAGTTACATACTCTTCCTCAAACCCAACTTTTTCACAAAATAAGAAAAAGTTCTCATAATCGTCTCGTGATAAATCTTTCATATCATATACAACTATTTCATCATTTAAAGTAAGTTTATTGTTTACTGCTTCTATATATCTGCCATCTGTTATATAAATATTTTCTTTTGGCGTTATTAAAAATGTTCCCTCTGCTTCAATTCCTGTTAGATACTTAATATTTACAGGGTTTGATATTATTATGCCTTGCATGTCTAACATTTTTATTTTATCTCTTAACCAGCGAATATTATTATTCATAGATATCACTCATTTCTTTATTCTTTTATTATTTTTGTTACAATTTATAGTTTTTAATTTTATAGAATATATGATTAACTTAAACTTTGTAACATTTATTTTAGGATTAATTGCTCCTTATATGTTCCTAATGTAAATATCTTTAGCATTACGAATAGTAGTATGTTAAATGGTACAAACATTGCAATTATTGTCGCTATTACTATAAAAGGTCCAAAAGGAATATATTCTTCTCCTTTTTTTCTTCTACAAATTATTAATATTACCCCAATTATTGCTCCTAGCAAGAATGCTATAAGTGAAATTATTATTATTGTTCTCCATCCAAAGAAGAGCCCTAATGCACCCATAAGCTTAACATCTCCAAAGCCCATGGCTTCTTTGCCTGCAATTAACCCTCCAACCAAGGTTATAAATAAGAAGATTCCTGCTCCTGCAATCATACCTAATAGCATATCTATAGCTATATTAATGTTTATAATTCCTTCTATGAATGTGAATACAAGTCCTACCTCAAATATGGTAAGATTTAATCTATTTGGAATAATTTTTAGTTTATAATCAATAGCAAATGCACAAATTAGCATTGGTATAAGTATTATATATGCCAACGTTTTTATCTGGAGCCCATACATGTATAATACAACCACAAACAGTAGCGAGGTTGTTACCATATATATGTATTTTGGTTTCTCATTTTTTAGATATATCGTAAAAAACTCTATTGTAAAAGCCCTTCTATATTCTGGAAGCCTAATTACACACCATGATACAAACTGCCCTACTCCTAATCCTATAATTCCCACAAATAAGTAATATAATATATTTATGTTATTAATATACATTCAAATCCCTCTTTTAAATTTTTACATTTGTTTTTCTTTTATCTTTATATTATTTCGTTTAAAGTACTTTTTTAGTATTTGCTTTTCTAGTAGTCGATTAAGTTTTGTAACCCATATGTCTTTGTTTTTTATTGGAGACACCAAGATAGAATACATTCTGCATCTATTTGCTCCGAAAACATCTGTTAATACTTGATCTCCTATTACAGCAATATTCTCATTTTTTTCTTCTTGAACTATTTTTTTTGCTTTTTTAAATCCAAATTTTAATGGTTTTTTTGCAAAATATATAAATGGTATATCGAGTATCTTTGACATTCTTTCTGCTTTTTTCTTTTTATTTGTGTTAGATACAATGCAAAATTTTATCCCTTGCATTTGCATGTTCTTAACCCACTCTTCTAGTCCTTCTAGCATATTGTCATCAGCATCTAAAATTGTGTTGTCTATATCTAATAATATTGCTTTTATATTATTTTTTAGTAAAAAATTGTTATCTATTTCTAATATATTGTTAAAGTAACTTTTAGGGTAAAAAATCATTGCATCCTCCTATTGCTACTTTATCTTATCAATATATAAGGTGTTTGTCAAGCAAATTATCAGTTTCAAAATGAAAAACAGGATATATGTTACAATTCACAGTGTACATTTTTTGATATCACAGAAATAATTTATATTTTATAAAATTAGCCGAAATATCGTGTCGTCACATGATATATGTGCACTCGATATGAGCTTGCGAATTTACGAAGATATTGGTATTTTTAATTATATTTTGTAACGTATCGTGGGGACCACTTTAGAAAATGTTATGAGGAACGAATTACATTTTCTTAAGAAGGGGCAGTGAAAAAATATAATTAAAAATACCAATATCTTCATAAATTAAAATATTTATTACTTATTTACAAAATCTATGCTTTCCTATTGTTATTACATGTGGTCTTGACCATATCCAAGCATTTGTTGCAGTATTTGGATTAAAGTAATATATTGCTCCATAACATGGATCCCATCCATTTAGTGCATCTCTAGCTGCATTATATGCTGTTTGATTTGGACTTAAGTTTATCTGTCCATCTGATACTGCAGTAAAGGCTCCCGGCTGATATATTACTCCTGATATTGTATTGGGAAATGAGCTACTTTTTACTCGGTTTAGCACTACTGCCGCTACCGCAACTTGTCCAGCATATGGTTCTCCTCTTGCTTCAGCATATACAGCTCTTGCCAATAAATTCAAATCACTATTGCTTGTACTACTACTTGAATTAGAGTTTCCTGCAGAATTAAATATTCCCATCGCTTCTAGTGTTTGCTTTCCTGCAATTCCATCTACTTTTAAGCCGTTTTTTCTTTGAAAGTACTTTACAGCCTCCAATGTTTGTGAACCATATATTCCATCTATGTTTCCTTTATAATAACCCCATCTCTTTAATTTCGTTTGTATTTGGGTGACCTCTGCTCCTCTTGAGCCGTATTTTGATAGTGCCAATATATTATTGTTTGTAAAAAATATATTATATAGTAAAAATATTATTAATAGTATTGATATTATTTCCATTCCTTTTTTTAAGCTTCTCTCTTTTTTATTTTTGAACATAAAAAATCCACCTCTTAAGGTTATTATTCCTTTAATTGGTGAATTTATACATTATTAAAATATTCCTACTGTATTTCCATCTTCATCTATATCTATTTTTTCTGCAGCTGGAACTTTTGGTAGTCCTGGCATTGTCATTATTTTTCCAGTTATTGCTACTATAAATTCTGCTCCTGCTTTTAATGAAATTTCGTTTACGTGTAATGAAAATGGTTCTTTACATTCCAAATTTTTTGGATCATCGGAAAAAGAATATTGTGTTTTTGCTATACATACTGGTAATTGTGAATATCCCATTTTTTCTATTTTTTCGATCTGACTTATCGCTTTTTCTGAGTATTCAACATTTATTGCTCCATATATATTTTTGGCAACTTTTTCTATTTTATTTTTTATAGAATCCCCATCTTCATATATGTATTTAAAATTTTCTGTTTTCTTTACTAGTTCTACTATTTTATTTGCCAAATCAACTGCACCTATGCTTCCTTTTTGGTGGCTTTCTACTAAGCTCATCTCTACTCCCTGTTGTTTTAGTGCGGAACTAAGTAGCTCTATTTCTGCATCTGTGTCTGTGGAAAATCTATTTATTGCTACTATAACATTTAGACCAAACTTATCTTTTAAATTGTCTATATGCCTATTTAAATTATTTAATCCTCTGCCTAAAGCCTCCAGATTTTCTTGTTTTACTTCTTCTTTTGCTTGCCCTCCATGATATTTTAAGGCTCTTATTGTAGCAACGCAGACCACAGCATCTGGTTTCAAATTTGCTTTTCTACATTTTATATCAAGGAATTTCTCTGCTCCCAGATCCGAACCAAATCCAGCCTCTGTTATAGTGTAATCGGCAAGTTTCATAGCTGTTTTTGTTGCAATAATGCTATTACATCCATGTGCTATGTTTGCAAAAGGTCCGCCATGTATTATTGCAGGAGTGTACTCTAAGGTCTGCACTAAGTTTGGTTTTATAGCATCTTTTAGCAAAACAGTTAGCGCTCCTTCTGCGTGTAAGTCTTTAGCTGTAATTGGTTCTCCTTCTTTATTATATCCAACTATAATATTCGCAATTCTTCTTTTTAAGTCATTTATATCTGTTGATAAGCATAAAATTGCCATTATTTCAGAAGCAACAGATATATCAAAACTATCTTCTCTTTCTATAATATTCTTTTCTTCTGATAGCCCTGTTCGAATTTTTCGTAATTGTCTATCATTTAAATCTATACATCTTTTCCATGTAACTTTATCAAAACCTAGTTCATTTCCAAAATATATGTGATTATCTATCATTGCAGCTAATAAGTCATTTGCAGAAGTTATGGCATGGATATCTCCTGTAAAGTGCAAGTTGATATCTTCCATTGGGGCAACTTGAGCATATCCTCCGCCTGTTGCTCCACCTTTTACTCCAAATACAGGTCCTAATGATGGCTCTCTTAGTGCTAACATTGCATTCTTGCCAATTCTTGTTAGTCCATCTGCAAGGGCTATTGCCATTGTAGTTTTACCTTCTCCTAAAGGTGTTGGATTAATTGAGGTCACTAATATTAAGTTTCCATCTTTCTTGTTTTTTAATCTCTCACATAATTTTTTGCTATTAATTTTTGCCTTATATTTTCCATATTGTTCTAGTTCTTCATCTTCAATTCCGGCATTTCTAGCAATTTCAGTTATATTTTTTAGCTTAGTATTTCTTGCAATATCAATATCTTCCATAAGCATCCTCCTTTAAGAATATATTTAAAACATTAGCCCTATCATTAATCCAATTAGTGCTCCTACAGCAACTTGAAATGGTGTATGTCCAACAAGTTCTTCTAACTTACCATTAAAGTTCATATTCGAAAGTTCAAAATCTGGATTGCTCATTATCTCATTTAATACATGTGCTTGTTTGCCTGTTTCATATCTTACCCCGCATGCATCATACAATACTACAAGTGCAAAAACAAAAGATACAGCAAAAATTGGAGATGTTATTCCTTGGCTTCTTCCAATCATTGTTGTTAGTGAAATAACAACTGCTGAATGAGCACTTGGCATACCTCCAGCTCCCCATAATCTTTTAATATTTAATTTTTTCGTTTCAACTAAATCCCAAATAATTTTAAACAATTGGATTCCAATCCACGTTAAAAATGGAACTATTAAGTATCTATATTGCATGTAAAAACTAATAATCTTTTCCATAGCTTTCTCCATTAGAATATATTATTTTATGAATTCATATGTTCTGTCTTGCTAAAAAACCTTTATTTATATTACATCTTATTTAAGGTTAATCTTCTTTTGGTATAAAAGTTTCTTCTTTTATTTCATTACCATTATTTATAAGCATTGTAATTTTCTTTTCTGCGGTTTCTAAAAAATCATTACATTTTTTAGATAGATTCATACCATCTTCAAATTTTTTTACAGACTCATCTAGTGTCAAATCACCTTTTTCCAAGTCATTTGCTATTTCTTCTAGTTTTTTCATTGCATCTTCAAAATTTATATCTTCACTCATACTAAAAATCTCCTATCTGATTGTTTGTTCCATCGGGGACAGTTTGGACCATTAAGAACCGTCCCTAATGGTCCCATTTATTTCTCCATCACTTAGCCTTATTTTTATATTATCATTTTTGTGTACATCTTTGATTGATTTCACTATTCTTCCGCTTTCAGCGTTGCTAACAATACTGTATCCTCTTGCTAAAGTCTTCAATGGACTTAATGAATCTAGTTTAGAAGCTTCTTTTATGAAATTAGTTCTAGCCTCTTTAATCTTTAGCTTTATGCTATTTTGTAAAGTTTTTACCTTCATGTCTACTATCATGTATTGTTCATTAATTTTTTGTGTTGGATTCTTAAAAGCTTGTCTAGACATGCATTTTTCATAGGATAGCCTCATTAATTCTATTTTCTTTTTTAGTGCTACTTTATATCTATTGTTATACATGTTTAAACTATCTTTAACATCATCAATATTTGCAACTGCTAGCTCTGCTGCAGCTGATGGAGTTGGTGCTCTTAAGTCTGCTACAAAATCTGCTATTGTAAAGTCTGTTTCGTGCCCTACTGCTGATATTATTGGAATTTCTGAATTATATATACTTCGTGCTACTACTTCTTCATTAAAAGGCCATAGATCCTCTAATGATCCTCCACCTCTACCAATAATTAATACATCAGCTAGTTTATTCTCATTCATGAATTTTATGCCTTCAGCAATTTTTTCTGCAGCTCCAGGCCCTTGAACTGGTACTGGATATAATCTAATATGTACATTTGGATTTCTTCTAGTACTAACATTTATTATATCTCTTATTACTGCTCCAGTATTTGAGGTTAAAACGCCTATTGTTTTAGGCATAAATGGAATCCTCTTTTTATGTTCTGGTGCAAAAAGCCCCTCTTGTTCTAGCTTTTTCTTTAGCTCCTCATATGCAGTATAGAGGTTTCCTAATCCGTCTTCCTTCATTGCTTTAGCATAAATTTGATATACTCCATCTCGCTCAAATACGGAAACACTACCTAAAATCATAACTTTCATGCCATCTTTTGGCATAAAAGTTAAATGTGTAGTGTAGCTTTTAAACATTACACATTTGATTAACGAATTTTCATCTTTTAATGTAAAATACATATGTCCAGTATAATGATTTTTAAAATTTGAGATTTCCCCTTTTACTAAAACATTATTTAGCATCTCATCATCATCTATTTTATCTTTGATGTATTAATTTAAGTAGGTAACTGTAATCGAAATGTATTCAATTATATTTCAATTCTCTCCTATGTAGTCGGCTGTTACAATTCACACCCTTTATTGCTTATATGGCGAAATAATTAATATTTTTATAGAATGAGCCGAAATATCGTGTCGTCACATGAGCTACGTGTGCTCGATATGAGCTTGCGAAATTTTATAAAAA
>CAYPES010000027.1:0-8843 GCA_964409925.1 uncultured Clostridium sp.
TAAATTTTATTTTTCAAATAATAAAGTTAAATATATTATTTTGAATTGAAGTATAAAGAAATTAAGTTCACACAATTCAAAATTAATTAATCAGGAGAAAAAAATGTATCCAGTTATAAAATTTTATAGTAATAAAGATGGAGAAATTTTTAATTTTTTATCTAAGTATCATAAAACTAATGATATTTCATATAAAAATATTCAAGATCTTGATGTATACCTACATTCTTTAGAATGGCAAAAAGAATACAAAAATCCTATTGAGATTGCTACCGTACTTGGTGTATTTGCTGATAATATTGATGATTTCGATATTGTTATGTGGGTTAGTTTAGATAAAGGGTATTATATAAAAATAACACCTAACAATGCTGATAGCATTATTAGGTATTTGTATGAAAGGTATCCATATTAGAAATTAGTTATTCACTTTTTTTCTCTCTTGTCATAAGCATTGTTACCGCCTCTTTTGGATTTAAGTGATTGTACAAAACATCATATACTGCATTTACTATAGGCATTTCTATATTATATTTATTTGCTAAAGCATATGCAACTTCTATGTTATCAATGCTTTCTATAACCATTCCAATCTCTTGTTTGGCTTGTGCAACAGTATAGCCTTTTCCTATTAATCTTCCTGCTCTTCTATTTCTACTATGCTCACTCATGCAGGTTACTATTAGATCTCCAAGTCCAGAAAGCCCATAAAATGTATCGTGCTGTCCTCCCATTGCCATTCCTAATCTAGTAATTTCAACTAATCCTCTAGTAATCAATGCTGCGAAGCTATTGTCTCCTAAATTTATTTCTGTTGCAATTCCAGCGCAGAAGGCAATTATATTTTTTAGAGCTCCACCTAATTCTACGCCAATAACATCGTTTGATGTATATACTCTCATTTTTTCATTCATAAAAGTTTCTTGCACTAAATTTCTCACATATTCATCTTTTGATGCTATAACTATAGCAGTTGGTATTCCTATAGAAACCTCTTCTGCATGGCTAGGTCCTGAAAAAATTCCATATTTTACATTTGGCATTTCTTGTTCTATTATTTGACTTAATGTACAAAGTGTATCAGCTTCGAAACCTTTTGCACACATAATTATTGGTTGATTTGTTACATAATCTTTATATTTTTTTATAGTTTCTCTTACAAATTTTGAAGGTGTAACATGTAATATCATTTCACTGCCTTCAATTACATTTTTCATGTCTGTATAGCAAGTGATATTATCTTCTATTACTGCATTTGGTAAAAATTTGCACTTTTTATCATTGTTTATAGCTTTTGCTTCTTCTTCTGAAAAAGACCACATCTTTATATTATTTCCTGCTTTTGATAGATGAATTGCAAGAGCTACCCCCCATGTTCCACTTCCTATTATTGCTATATTTTTCATAAATAAATCCTTTCCTTTCGTTTATTTTTACAATTACTACAAATGACCTAATTTAATAAAAAAACGTTAGAAGTCCGCGAGGGATTAATAATTTTTGAAGAAAAAGTCTTGATTCCGCTTTTCGAGGCTTTAGCCGACCAAGGAATCATGTACTTTTTTTCAAAAATCATTCATCCCGACACAGGACTTCATAAATCTTAAATATTAAATTAGGTCATTTATAGTAATTATTTTGTTCCTTTAAAACTTAACCTATTTTCTTTTCCTTCTAGTAATCTTTTTACATTTGATCTATGGTTAAATACTACTAATACTGCAAGTATTATAGCAAAAATTATGTAATTACCAGATACTAAATAGTTAGTATGTATAAATACTGTTAATACTGGAAATAGTATTGCAGCAGTTATAGAGCCAAGAGAAACGAATTTTGTAAGTGCCATTAGTACTAGCGCAAATACTAAACAAATTAGACCAATTTGCCAGTTTACTATTAAAAGTACTCCTAGAGATGTTGCAACGCCTTTCCCTCCTTTAAACTTAAAGAATATTGGGAAAGTATGTCCTAGTATAACAAATATACCTGCTAGCTGTACAAGTAAGCTTCTATCTAAATCTTTTATAATTTTGCCAGCTATAAAAGCTACTAAAACTGCTATAACTCCCTTTAAGCAATCACATATAAGTGTTAAAATTGCTGCTTTTTTACCAACTGTTCTTAAAACATTAGTCGTTCCTGCATTTCCACTTCCCTTTTCCCTAACATCGAATCCAGCCATTTTTTTGCTGAATATTACTGAAAAACTTATGCTTCCTAATAAATATGCAATAATAGAAACAATAATGTATGTTGCCATAAAAATCACTCTCCTTCTTTATTTTGTATTACTTTTCTCATTTTTTTCTATTTTTTCTCTAGCAATCATTCTTATTGGAGTTCCAACTAGTCCAAACTCTTTTCTAAGTTGATTTACTAAATATCTCTCATATGAGAAATGAAATAATTTTTTATCATTTACAAACACAACAAATGTTGGTGGCTTTGTCGAAGCCTGTGTCATGTAATATAATTTTAATCTTCTTCCCTTATCTGTTGGTGGTTGAACCACAGCTATTGCCTCTGCTAATACTTGATTTAAAACAGCTGTTGATACTCTTAGTGCATTTTGACTTGCAACACTATTTATCATATCGAATAATTTATCAACTCTTTGCCCTGTTTTTGCTGATATAAATATTATTGGGGCATATGACAAATATGGTAATTTCGCATATACTTCTTTTGTATATTTTTCAAGCGTACCATTTTGTTTATCATATTCATCCCATTTGTTTACTGCTATTATAACACCTTTACCTGCTTCGTGAGCTTCACCTGCAATCTTCGTATCTTGGTCTGTAACACCTTGATTAGCGTCAATCATTAAAATGCATACATCTGCTCTTTCTATTGCAAGCAATGTTCTTGCAACACTATATTTCTCTATTTTTTCGTCAACTTTGCTATGTCTCCTTAGTCCAGCAGTATCTATAAATATATACTTCCCATGCTCATTTTCAAATTCTGAATCTATTGCATCTCTTGTAGTTCCAGCTATATTACTTACTATTAATCTGTTCTCTCCAAGAATTTTATTAATTAGCGAAGATTTTCCTACATTCGGCTTTCCTATTACTGCAACTTTTATTTGCAAATCTTCATCTTCGTCTTCAGATTTTGGTGGAAGTTTTTCATATATTGCATCTAATATATCCCCAATCCCTATCGCATTTACAGATGATGCTCTATATGGATCTCCCAATCCTAGATTATAGAATTCATAAATTTCTGGGGCCTGAGCTCCATAGTTGTCTGCTTTGTTACAAACTAAAATAACTGGTTTGTTTGCTTTTCTAAGCATCAATGCAATTTCGTTATCGGCAGAAGTTAGTCCTTGTTTTGCATCTGTTATAAATACAATAACATCTGCCATTGCTATTGCAATATCTGCTTGTTCTTTCATTTGGACTAGTATGTCATTTGACTCATCAAATTCAATACCTCCTGTATCTATTAAAGTAAAACTTCTACCTCTCCAATTAGCCTCTCCATATACTCTATCTCGTGTAACACCTGGAGTATCTTCAACTATTGAAATTCTTTTACCTACTATGTAATTAAAAAACGTTGATTTTCCTACATTAGGTCTACCAACAATTGCAACCATTGGTTTTGACATCTTTTCACCTACTTAATCTATATTTTATACGCATACATATTTTACTATAAAACACAAAAAATAACAAGAGATTTGCTTGCATAAATAATTGATATTTTAAAAATTGTTACAGTTCGCTGATTATGTTTTTTATTTTTAGAGATAATTATATTTAAAGCTCTATACAGTGAACTGTTACAATTTTACATTACTAGTTTTATGTTTAAAATTATTTGCAGATTCTATTATAAAGCTCATAAATTATATTTTTAGAAAATGAAACTGAAAATCCGTTTTTGGAGGAGTTCGAAGAAGCTCCGACCGAGGATTTTCATGTTGAACTTTTATAAAAATATAATTTATGAGCTTAAATATAGTATTTAATTAAATTTTAAACATAAAACTAGTAACTATAAGAATTCAGTATGTCTAGATTTGTAATGTAATATTATGAGAGCAATTATGCTTATTGCAGAAATGGCAGTACATAAAAGCATTGCATTTGTTCCTGTATATTTAACATTTATTTCCGCTTCTCCATTTTTACAAATACCTGTTTTGATATTGATAAGTATGAATCCATTTTCCGACTCGATGTATGGTATGTTCTGTCCGTTTATATTTATTCTATACCCTAAGTAGTAAATATATGGTAGCTCTATATATGTATCCGCTTCTACATTTAAAACTTTAAAATACATGTTTGTTCCTGATTTCTGATAATTGTTAATCTGTGCTGAGTTATCATCCAATAAAATTGGTGCGTCTTGCCTATTTGCAATATAAGTATTTAATACTTTAAAAGCTTTGCTCGGTAAATATTCCATACTAGCCATTCCTGCATGTACTCTACCAGTATGTTCTGTAACTCTCACGCTCTGTATTAATGTTTGTTCATCTTTTTCTATGTCGTAGTTTATTTTTTCTTTATATGGTGCTAATAATAAGGTTGCTATTATCGCTAATACAAAAACATCCTTGAACTCGAAATTCTTAATTATAACTCCATAATTTATTGCTGCTATAAAAGCGAAGAAGAATGAAGTAAATTCAAATAATCTAAATGTAAATTGTATCATTCTCAGTATTCCTGGCAATTTTTCAAATGGAAAGAAGATTAATGTCATTATTGTAAGAATAATTCCAAATATTAAAAATGATACATATGTTTTCTTATATTCTTTTTGTATTTTTTTCCATGCTATAGGAGTTAATATTAATCCTATTACTGTAACTAACCCTATTGCATAGATCATCTTTTGTTCTTTGCTCGTATAAAATAGTTGGTAAAATTGAGTTTTATAAACTTCTAGCTTATTAGAAACTTCCATTCTCCCAGGAACAAATACTTCATAACTTGTCGCAAAATAATGTTGAAATAATCCTATCCAATAGAAACTAGTAGCCAATATTATAATTACTAAATTCAACAACAAATTCTTTAATACATCTTTGTTTTTTAACTTTTTAGCAAATATTAATAAATATATAAAACATAGTATCGCTGTATATAAAGTAACCACAGTATGTGTTAATATTAGCCCTATTGTCCCCCACGCTAATAAAAAGCTCGATTTTTCTTCATTTAATATTGTATACAATCCATTAAATATAATTGGTATAAATACAAATGATGTTAACTCTGCAATTGCAACTCTTATATACATGTCAGTTATCCTATATGGAGCCAATACATATAGTATTGCAGCTAATGTTGCAATACGTTTATTTTTTGTGACTTTCATAACAAATTTGTACATTGCGAATCCCGAAAATACTGTTATTGCAAACATAAAAATTTTTAGGCAATTCACAAATGATAAATTGATTATTTTAAATATTAAAGGTGCATAAGCTGTAAGCGGACTATAGAATATATTCCACGAATATCCAAAATTATTGCAAAAGCTTGACATTATCATTGGCAAAAATTCACCAGAAGTTACTGTTTGATAAGTTCCTATTAGTCTACATACATGTTGAACTCCATCATCTCTATAGATATTTAACTCCTTATTAGCTAGTGGAATGCATATAACTAAAGCTGCAATTATAATTAATATATAATTGATATATGTTCTGTCTAATATATTTTTTATTTTTTCTTTAAATTCTTGTATCATTTAATTTATCTTTCCTTTTATTATAAATTACATATGCAATAAAGCTAATTATAGCTATTAATGAAATTACAAATGACATCTTTTCAAGAACGGTTCCTTTATACTCTACACTAATCTCCGCTTGCTCGGTATGTTCAGGTACACTTATAGCAAGAAATCCATATTCAGACTCAAATACTTCTAACTCATATTCTAAGCTATCATTTTTAATTTTTACTTTATATCCTGGATAGTATAAATATGGTAATTCTAATATGGTATTTTGTTTTGCATTTTTTATTGAAAATGTTAAATTAAGGCTTTGTTTATTTTCATTTTCTATGCTGGCATTGCCAGATACTATATATACTTTATCTTCTCTGTTCTTAATATATTCTCTATCTATTTTAAGAGATTTTTCAGGTAGATAATCTCTATTTATTAATAAATATGATAATTTTTCTTCAGATTCGGCCCACTGCTCATATTCTTCATCGCTACGTGATTTTGTGTCTTCATATCTGTAATCATAGTTTGTTTGTTGCATTGTCAATATTATTATAGCTACACTAGATAACAATAATAGTCCATTAACATATTCCTTTTTATTTTTTGATATATTTGTAATTAATGTATATAAATTAAATGCTATTATTATGCTCATTGAAAACTCGAAGAAGGCCAACATTCTCCATGCAAACTGTAACTTGCATAAAATATCTGGCATATATTGCCAAGGAAAATACTTTGTTGCCATGAATAAGGATATTAGTGCAAGCAGTAAAAATACTAAGTATATTTCTTTATATTCTTTTTTCATTTTTCTATAAGTAAATATTCCTAAGATAGACAATATTGTAAAAGTGATGCCTAATTTGAAAGATACTCCTCCTGGCTCTATATCTTTAAATAGTTGAATTAGCTTAAGTCCAGTTTCTGCAACATTTTCTCCAATTGCTCGCATTGATTCTGCCGAAAATATTATATAATCTGTATAAGTTCTATATTCTAACAATGGAATTAAAAAGAAAGCACTAATCAATAAAATAAAAAATACGTTTATTAATATTTTCTTTATAATCTCTTTATTTTTTAATTTTTTAAAGTTTAATAGCAAATAAACCAAGCAGAAAATAGCTGTATATTCTGTTGTAATTGTGTGTGTAAGAAGCAATCCTACTGCTCCAATTGTTATGTAATAATGCTTTTTTCCATCTTTATTTAACAAATTATATAATCCTAAAAATACTAATGGAAGAAACATATAGGCAGAAAATTCTCCAATAGCAAATCTATTATATATTGTTGCTAATTTGTATGGAATGAATATATAAACTATGGCAGCAATTAAAGCTATTTCCCTTTTTTCTGAAATTTCCTCCACTAGCTTGTACATAGAAAAACCAGACACTATTATAGTTATGAAGCTATATATTTTTAAGCACGTATAATAATGTGTACAAAATAGCTTAAATATTAGAGGAACATATGTAACTACTGGTGGATAAAATACATTTATTGCATAGCCAAAACCATCGCAAAATCTTGAGTATATGTATGGTGGAATTTGTCCTGATTTTATTATGTTGTCTACTCCTAATATTCTTAATATATGAACAAGTCCATCATCAGTTCCATATATACGCAAATTTATCAATGGTATTGCTGAAATCAAAGCAGCTAATATTATTAAAATATAATGTATTACTCTATCTTTTCTCAATTCTTCTAAAAATTTTTTCATATGATTATCCTTTTTAAATTTATTTTAATGTTAACAGTTCAAATTATATCATTACATTTTTTAATAATAAAGTGGTTTAGGTACTTTTTAATAGTTTTTCGATTAAAATATTTTAGAAAATAGTTTTAGAGCTTATAATTATATTTTTATAAAAGTTCAACATGAAAATCCTCGGTCGGAGCTTCTTCGAACTCCTCGAAAACGGATTTTCAGTTTCATTTTCTAAAAATATAATTTATAAGCTCTATTTTATTATTTATATTGTATTTTAATCGAAAAACTATTAAATTTGCAAATAAAAAATAACAATACCTTTTATTAGTATTGTTACGAAAATTTCTATTTTATTAGTTTTCAGCTGTTTCTGTTGATACTACTTTTTTTCCATCATAATAACCACAACTTGGGCAAACTCTATGTTGCATCATTTTTTCGTGGCAATGTGGACATTCTACTAAGTTTTTATTTTCTAATTTCCATGTTGATCTTCTTAAGCCTGTTCTTGCTTTTGACCATCTTCTTTTTGGTTGTGCCATCTTTTATTCCCTCCTCACACATTCTGCTTATGTATATATTTTTATATATTTAACTTATTCCGTACTTTTAGATTATACTAGTTTTTTCTATTTTTGTCAATAGTCACCTTTATTTTTTCTTAGATTTTCTAAACACCACATATTTACGTTTCATTATTTTTATCTGCTTCATAGTTGGGCGTAGCTCTTGTTCATACCTTTCCTTATATATACGTGGTAATTTGCGTATTCTAAAATTCATGTCTTCAATATCAAATTTATCGAAGTATAGTCTAGTCTCACTTCTAGTTTTATTTCTTAAATAATAATAACTTCTAATTTGGTCATGTGTTTTGAAATTGTCATAATCTAAGTTGTTCATCCAATTTCTTTGTTTTAACTTATCCCTTGCTGTTTTTAATCCTTTAACTCCGATTTATATCCTCTATTATTCCATAACCGGCTCCCCCAAGTACTTTGGGTAAGTCTTTACTATATAGGTTTTTATCAGTAAATATTTTTTCTACTTTAATCATAAATGTCCAGTTTATTTCCGGATCATATCTAAATGTTAGCTCTTCATTTGGAGCTTTTATAATGTTCATCAATTTTTCTTTGGTAGCATCTAAAAGCTCTCCATAACCATCTGTTTGTTTGTATGTATATTGGTTCTTTTTATTAGTAATTCCATATCTTAATTTTGCAAAGGATTTGTTTAGTTCTCCTAATAATTCAGGATTTTGGGCATATTCTGGATGCTTTCTTTTGTAGTTTTCAAATTCATCAATTCTAAATTCATATGAGTAATATTTTCTTATCTCATAGAGCCCCATAATGATATATCCCAATTTTGCAATTGTTATATCTCCCATTACTTG
>CAYPES010000027.1:8853-9548 GCA_964409925.1 uncultured Clostridium sp.
AAAACTTCTCCACATTTTAGGAGAATAACCTTCTAGTTGTACATACATTTGATAAATAGGAAAAGTTGCCATTTTTTTCTCCTTTTTTAATAGTTACTATAAAAGCCGAACAATAAGAAACTCTTTTATAAGCAATATTAGTAATTAGTTTAGTATTTTACCTCCACCGACAACTACATCATCTATATAGAATACTGCTGATTGCCCTGGAGTTATCCCACGTTGTGGTTCTTTAAATATAACCTGTACATTTCCCGCTTCTGTCTGATTTATTAAAGCTTCTGCTGGTTTACTTGAATATCTTATTTTCACTGTTACATCTAATGGTTTTTCTATTTTATCCATTAGCAATAAATTAATATTCCCAACTTTCATTTCTTTTCTATATAACTCTGCTTCTTCGCCTACTATAACTTCATTCTTGGCTTTATTAAAGCCTAATACAAATAGTGGGGCTTTGTAAGATATTCCTAGTCCTTTGCGTTGACCTATCGTATAATTATATAACCCATTATGCTTACCAAGAATTTCTCCTCGTCTATTTACAATATTTCCTTCTTTAGGCTTTATATCTGAATGCTTCTCTAGAAATTTTTTATAATTACCATCTGGAATAAAACAAATATCCTCGCTGTCGGGCTTGGTTGCAACAGCTAAGTTATTCTGTCTCGCTATCTCTCTTATCTCATCTTTAG
>CAYPES010000028.1:0-9525 GCA_964409925.1 uncultured Clostridium sp.
TTTCTTTCAATACAATAACTATTTTAATAATTACTAAACCTAATCCACAAAATGTTTTAAATTTTTGCATGGTATTAAGGAAGCATTTGTTGGGAGGATGCATAAAAAAAATTTATTCTAATGGTCTAGAAAGAATAATTTTTATAGATGTTGATTGTTATAACGAGCTTAATGATTTGATTACTAAGACTTTAGTTGTTGAACTTATGGGAAAACATAGTAATGTTATTTTATTAAATTCCAATTCTGTTGTCATAGATAGTTTAAGACATTTAAATAAGTTTGATAATTCTAATAGAGATATTTTTCCTGGCAGTAAATACCTGAATATTATTAGTGATAAATCCGATTTTACCAGCGTTAAAACTTTTGACGAATTTTATAGAAATTTAAGTATAACATCTAACGAAGATTTTTCATTATCTTCTATACTATCACAAAAATATAATGGCTTTGGTAAAAATAATATTCTCCATTTATTAGAAGCTTTAAATATCTCTGACACTTCAAGTTCTACTACAGATCTAAAGGCAATATATAATTATTTAAAAAAGTTGCTATCGATATTACCTAACGGAGTATCTATTAAAGAATATAGTGAAACTAAAAATGATTACTTTATAATAGTTGATGAAGATAAAACAGATGATTTATTAATCAACTTCTTCCTAGATGATTTTTATTATAATAAAGAATCTACAGAGCTGTTTAAGTGTTATAGAGATAGTATTTTAAAACTTGTTTTAAATTATATTGAAAAAATAAAAGATAGAATAAAAAATATAGATACTAAATTAAAAGAATGTGATAAAATGGATTTGTATAGATTGTATGGAGAGCTTATAACATCTAATTTATATAAGATTTCAGATTATCCACAAAATTCTGTTACATTAGAAAATTATTATGATAATAATCATCCTATTACAATTCCTTTGGATGTCACTATATCTCCTTCCAAAAATGCTAAAATGTTCTTTAAAAAGTATAGAAAGTTGCAAAATACTGTATCGGTAGTTTTAAAGCAAAAAGACTTGGCAGAGGCAGAATTAACGTATTTAGATAGCATTGTATATGAAATTGGTGAAGCTAAGACCGTGTGTGATATTGACAGTATTTATTCAGAAATTTGTGATAATTTGTTATATGATAAAAATGCTAATACTGTAAATAATCATATATATAACATAAATGAGTCAAATAATGGTAGAAATCGTCAAAACAAAGATATTTCCAGCATTCAGCCGGATAAATATTCTATTGACGGTTATACTGTATTTGTTGGAAAGAATAATAAACAGAATGATTATTTAACTTGTAAAATAGCTCAAAATTCCGATATTTGGTTTCATACTAAAGATATACACGGTAGCCATGTTGTTTTAAAATTAGATAAAGAATCAATAAATTCTAATAAATTAGATATTTCGAAAACTACAGTTCCAGATTCCGTTCTATATAGGTGTGCATCTCTTGCTGCATATTATAGCAAAGCAAGAATGTCTCAAAATGTTCCTGTTGATTACACATATATAAAATATGTAAAAAAGCCTAATGGTGCAAAACCCGGAATGGTAATTTATACAAATAATAAAACCTTATATGTTAATCCACAAAAATAGTTGCAATTCACGGAATATAACGTTTATCTATCTGCAGAAGTAATTAATATTTTTATAAAATTTCGCAAGCTCATATCGAGCACACGTAGATCATGTGACAACACGATATTTGGGCTCATTTTATAAAAATATTAATTATTTTTGCAAGAAAAATCAAAATACGTGAATTGTAACTATTTTTTCTCCTCTTCTGGAGGATTTACTATATTTTGTATATCTGGATCATCTCTTAATTCTGACACTATAAAATCAAACGCTCTTTTATCTTGTTTTATCGCCTCTATTGCGATTGTTTTATCTTCTCTTAAACGTTTACTTGCATATTTTATTATTAGTCCTTTATTTTTTACCGCTTCTAAAACAACATCATAATCGTCTCTTAATTCCTTACTTACATAATATAAAATCTGTCCATCTGTTTTAGCCGCCTTTATTGCTAATTCTTTTTCTGCTTTTAGTCTATCGCTGGCATAGCAAAGAACCCAACCTTTCTTTTCAACAGCTTGCATTAAAATATCTCTATCATCTTTTAGGCTAGTAGCCGCAAATTCTAATGCTCCACCATCTTTGGTAACTGCTTTCATTACAAGATTTTTATCATTTTTTAGCTCATCAGATGCGCCTTCTAATAACAGTCCATCCTCTTCTATTGCTTGTAATACATATTCTCTATCGTTACTATGTTCCACTACATCCTCTAAAGTATACATTTTTATTCCTTCTTTTCAATGTTCAAACTAATTTATATAGTCTTTTATTTAAAATTCATTATCTGGTATTAATTGTGTGCTTCAGGTTCTCCAACTTTATACTCTATATTTTCCATATAAGGAAAAATTTCTTTTAGCCTTTTATGAGTAATTATAGACAATCGAGGCAAAGGATTTTTTGGATTTTCTGTTAGCAACTGTTGTGTATAACTATTTTCTGATGTTTTAAATAGCTGGTATCTATTTCGTACATATGTGTAAAATATAATGTATCCATCATCTAGCTCTTTGTTCATTCTTTCAAATGTATATTTCCCATCCATTTTTTATCTCCAATCAATTTTTTATTCATAAGGACCATTCAGGGACAGGTGGGACCATTAAGAACCGTCCCTAATGGGTCATTTTTTCAAAGTCTTGTTCTGTGATTATTGGCACACCTAGATTTTGTGCTTTTGTTAGTTTTGAACCCGCTTCTTCTCCCGCTAACACGTAACTTGTTTTCTTTGATACAGAGCCCGAAACTTTTCCTCCAAATTTTTCTATTATTTCTGATGCTTGGTCTCTTGTGTAATTTTCTAGCGTTCCTGTTAGCACAAAGGTTTTTCCTGCAAATCTTGCATCGTATTTTCCATCATCTTCATTTGCTAATACTTTTGTGTTTACTCCTGCTTCTTTTAATCTTTTTATTAGATCTATGGTTTGTTCTTGTCTGAAAAATTCGTATATGCTTTCTGCTGTTATGCTTCCTACGTCTTCTATCATACTTAATTCTTCAAAGCTTGCTTTTGCTATATCGTCTATTGATTTGTATCGTTTTGTTAGTCCTTTTGCTGATTTTGTCCCTATATGTCTTATTCCTAATGCTGTTAGTAGTTTATATAAATCATTATTTTTGCTTGCATTTATTGCATCTATTAAGTTTTGTGCAAATTTTCTTCCATTTTTCTTTAATGAAGCAACTTCATCAACAGTTAAAGTATATATGTCTGCTATATTTTTTATTAGTCCCTTATCTACTAATTGTTCTATTATTTTTATTCCTAGTCCGTCAATGTCCATTCCTTCTTTTGATACGAAATGAGCAATGTTTCTTAATATTTTTGCACTACATTCTATTCCTATGCAACGTGCTACTGCCTCACCTTCTTCTCTTACAACGGGTGCACCACATACAGGACATACTGTTGGCATTACAAATTCTTGCTCATTTCCAGTTCTTTTATCTTTGATCACATCAACTACTTCTGGAATGACGTCTCCCTGTTTTTGTATTACCACTGTATCACCTATCATCAATCCTTTTTCTTTTATAAAGTCCTCATTGTGAAGAGTTGTTTTTGAAATAGTTGAGCCTGCAACTTTTACTGGTTCTAATATAGCTGTTGGAGTTATTGCTCCAGTTCTTCCAACTTGACATACTATATCTAATAATTTTGTTTCTTTTTTCTCAGGTGGATATTTATAAGCAATAGCCCACTTTGGCACTTTATATGTTGTTCCTAAGATTTCTCTTAACCTTAAATTATCAACTTTAACAACTGCTCCATCAATTCCAAATGATAGCTTTTCTCTATCTTCCCCTATTTTTTTGATTGCTTCTATTGCTTCATCTATTGTACTACATAAAGTTCTTACTGGAACTACATTAAAGCCTAAATTGGATAATTTATTTAGCTCAGTAAAATGTGAATTTTCCGCATCAAATGTGTTTTCATCATATTTTTGTACATTGAATATAAATATATCTAATGGTCTTGATGCTGTTATTTTAGAGTCTAATTGACGAAGTGAGCCTGCTGCCGCATTTCTTGCATTTGCAAATAATGGTTCTTCTAGTATTTCTCTTTCTTCATTCATTTTTTCAAATTCTTTTGTTCCAATAAATACTTCACCACGTACTGTTATATCAATTGGCTCTTTTAATTCTTTTGGAATATGTTTTATTGTTTTTAGATTATCTGTAACGTCTTCTCCAATTAATCCGTTGCCTCTAGTTGCTCCTTGTACTAGCACTCCATTTTCATATTTTAGTGCTGTTGATAATCCATCTATTTTTGTTTCAACAACATATTTTAGCTCTTCATTGTTTTCTTCTGCTACTTTTCTTACTCTTTCATCAAAGTCTCTTAATTCTTCAAAAGAAAAAATATCCTGCAAACTTTGTAATGGAACTTCATGTGTTACTTGCTTAAATCCTTCTTTTACATGTCCACCAACTTTTTGTGTTAATGAATCACGTGTAATAAGCTCTGGAAATTGTTTTTCCAAAGCTTTTAATCTATTCATCATCATGTCATATTCATAGTCTGATATTGCTGGACTATCCATGTCATAATATAATTTTGCATAATATTCTAATTTTTTACGTAGATTTTTAACTTCTACTTTAGCTTCTTCTAAATTCATAATTTATCCTTCTTTTTTCTAAAACATTAGAAAATAATATGTATATAAATTTTTACTTATTATATACAATAAATCAAGAAAAATAAATAGTCTTTTTAAATAATTTTAAACATATGCCAATAATTAGTAACTTCGTGGTAATATATAGATTATAATTTTTTAAGAAAATCCTCAATTTTTATATTTGCTTGTTCTAAAATGCTCTTTAGTGTTCCCTTTGCAATCTCATCATGCATTGGAACGATACAAATTCTATTAGAATAGTAATTTTTATATTTAGCATGACTGCCTTTTTGTGAAACTTTTTCAAAACCAAATTGACGTAAAACTTTTATTATCTCACTAGAAGGCAGTATTGGATATTTTGAGCTCAATTAACTACCACCTCCATGGTTGTTATTAATACTACTTTTGATTCTTCCGTTTCTTTCTCATTATAAAGTTCAAGTGCTTCTTTTAAATTTGCTAATGCTTCTGCCACTGTTTTCCCTTGTGATGCAACACTATTTTCAATACATTTTGCAACATACCATTTTTCCTCTTTTTGTACAATCACATTATACTTTTTCTTCATATAATCACCTTCTCAATTCATATTAAGTACTTTAACAATATACTATATTTCTTTACATTATGCAATAATTTTTGAATGGCATAATTCGACATTAATAATTAACAGTCTTTTAATAAATCTTTTCCGCCCTTTAGATACTCATATCCAGAGAATATTGTTGCTATTACTGATATGGTTATTAATATAGTTGCAATTATATTCATCATAAAATCGCCTGTGCTCATATATATAAATGCACTGTTTGTAAACATTTCTTCTTTTGTACCTACTCTTAATACAAAAGCAAAGTATGGATGGTTTGTTAAGAACATACAAATTATTCCTAACATTTGTGTAACTGTTTTTAATTTTCCCCAAATGTTTGCAGCTATTACTTTTCCTTCATTTTGTACCGCAATTAATCTATAACCAGATACTACAAATTCTCTAAATATTACTATGATAGGAATCCAAGCTGGTAATCTTCCCATTTCTACAAGTAGAATCATCGCAGTTACTACCAATATTTTGTCTGCGATAGGGTCTAAAAATTTTCCAAATGTAGTTACTTGATTATTTTTTCTTGCAAGATAACCATCTAGTTTGTCTGTTATTGATGCTATTATAAATATCAGATTTAATCCCCACATTGTTGTTGGTATTCCTAAAAAGCTACCTGGTATATCAAAAAAAGATACTATGACCATAATTGGTACTAGGATTATTCTAAATAAAGTTAATTTGTTTGGTAAATTCATATTTTTCTCTCCTTAATTTAATTGTTGTTAACATTATATACAATACACACAAAAAAATAAAGAGAATTTTCAAATTTTTCTTTATTTTGTTACTAGTTAATGGTTGATATTTAAAATTATTTATAAATACTAATATAGAGCTTGCAAGTATTTTTTAGAAAATGAAACTAAAAGTCCGTTTTTGAGGAGTGAAGCTCCGACCTAGGACTTTCATGTTGAATTTGATAAAAACATACTTGCGAGCTCAAAAAAACAATATCTTATTAGATTTTAAATATCAAACCATTAACCAGTAACAACAAAAATCGTTTCTTTTCTTGTGTCAAAAGTGTGTGGTTTCAAATCTTATTAGTACAAATTTCGTGATTTTCTAATTACTAATGAGCTACGTGCGAGAGCTGTAAATTGTAACACATTTTCTGTTCTATTAATATCTTATTATATAGAAATAATAGAAAGGACTGAATTGATTATGAACCCTATTTTATATGTTATAAAACCTGGTGATACATTATTTAACTTAGCTAATAAATTTGGCGTATCTGTTCAAGACATAATAAATTCTAACGTAGCTATAGATCCATATAATTTACGTGTAGGTCAACAAATATACATTTATCCTAGACTTCCATCAAATTATTGGTGGAGTATCCGTCAAGTAGATTTATTGAAAAGAATGAATTTGGCTTGGGAGCAAGACATTATGTGGACACGTATGCTTTTAATTAGTATAGCCGAAGATTTGAAAGATTTAGATGCGACCGAAAAACGTTTATTACAAAATCCTAAAGATATAGCAGATATCTTTAGAAGATATTATGGTAATACTACTGCAAATAAAATTGAAAATCTTTTGACCGAGCACTTAGCAATTGTAAAAGATTTAATTGTAGCTTTAAAAAATAATAATCAAAAGCTAGCAAAGGAATTAACTGAAAAATGGTATAATAATGCTGATGAAATGGCTGAAGCTTTTAGCAGCATTAACCCATTCTATCAAAAAGAGAAAGTTCGAGATGTGCTATATGACCATTTGGAATTAACAACTGATGAGGTAACTGCTCGTTTAAGAAAGGATTATACTGCTGATATTGCTGCCTTTGATAAAGTGCAACAAGAGATTTTAAAAATGTCTCAATTCTTTGTAGAAGGGATATTTAAACAATTTCCAAATGCTTTCTAAAAAATTCAAGGGGACATTCTAGAAATAAAAGTTACAATTCACAGTATAAAATTTGAAATAACTATATTAAAAATAATTTACGAAGATATTGGTATTTTTAATTATATTTTGTAACGTATCGTGGGGACCACTTTAGAAAATGTTATGAGGAACGAATTACATTTTCTTAAGAAGGGGCAGTGAAAAAATATAATTAAAAATACCAATATCTTCGTAAATTAAAATATTATAAAACTAGCCGAATATCGTGTCGTCTTTTTAATTTTTTATTCGTAATCTACAATATTTATCCAACTACTTAAAAATTCTTGCTCTTCTTCTTTTTCCTTGGATTTTTCGACTGCTGCAACTATTGGAATCCATCTTTGTACTTCTGTTTTGCTTGTCTGTGTTTTTGCACAATATAAGTCAACATATTTTTCTGCAAGTTTTGTTTTTCCTTCCATTGAAAGAATTAAGAATGTCATTGCTACATCTGCAGAACCATTTCCTTGTGTAGCATGAGCCCAGTCTATTATGCTATATTCTCCATTCTCTTTTACTATTATATTACTTGGATCAAAGTCTCCATGGCACAATTTATCGTGATTTTTCATTCCTTCTAGTCTTTGTAACAACTCGTATTTAGTATTTTCTTCTATGCTTGTTGCTTCTGTTAGTTTTCTTCTATATTTGTCTTTAATTCTATTTAATAATGGAACTTTCTTTGATAATACATTTAATTGAACATCTACAAAAAAGTTTAAATATTCATCTTCTTTTTCTGGATGTTCTGCCATTAATACATCTAAAGGTGTTCCTTCAATGTGTTCTGTAACTAATGCCCATCTATTTTCTATTTTTGTTACTTCTAATAATCTTGATATTTTTAAATCTGTATTTTCTTCAACTCTTGATTGGATTAGAGCCTCATTTAATATATCTGCTTTAGAATAGTTTTCTATAAATAGTTTTATTGTTTTATCACCATCTTTATAAACTGTTTTAGTCTTTCTTTCGGCTATTGGATTATTTAAATTAAATTCCATTATCTTTCACCTCCATAATATGCGTTTAAATACATTTCTTTTATTTCACTTATTAATGGATATCTTGGATTTGCTCCTGTACATTGATCATCAAATGCTTTTTCACTCATTTCATCTAATGTTGCTAAGAAGTCTTCTTCTTTAACGCCATAGTCTCTGATCGTTTTCTTTATTCCAATTTTTTCTTTTAATTCATCTATAGCTTTGATTAAGTTATCTAGTTTTTCTTCATCTGTATTTCCACCCAATTTTAATATTTCAGCTATTTGGGCATATCTTCTTAGCGTATGTGGGTGGTCATATTGAGGGAAAGTTCCCATTTTTGTTGGAACTTCTGCGCTATTAAATCTTAAAACTTCGTCTATTAATAGAGCATTTGCAACTCCATGTGCAATGTGATGATATGCACCTAATTTATGCGCCATTGAGTGGCAAACTCCTAAAAATGCATTTGCAAAAGCCATACCAGCCATTGTTGCTGCATTTGCCATTTCTTCTCTTGCTTCTGGGTCATTTGCTCCATTTTCATAAGCTCTTGGTAAATATTTAAATATTTTTATTAAGGCTTCTTTTGCTAAGCCATCAGTATATGGAGTTGCCATCATTGATGCATATGCTTCTAATGCATGCGTTACAGCATCAATACCAGAAGCTGCTGTTAATCCTTTTGGAGCATTCATCATCATGTTGCTATCAACTATTGCCATCTTTGGTAATAACTCGTAATCTGCTAATGGATATTTTATTCCTGTTTGCTCATCTGTAATAACTGCAAAAGGAGTTACTTCTGAACCTGTACCAGCAGATGTTGGAACGGCTATAAAATATGCTTTTTCTCCCATTTTAGGGAATGTATATACTCTCTTTCTTATGTCCATAAATCTCATAGCCATATCCATGAAATCAACTTCTGGATGTTCGTACATTACCCACATAATTTTTGCTGCGTCCATTGCAGAGCCACCACCAACTGCTATTATACAATCTGGCTTGAATGCATCTATTAATTTTACTCCTTCTTTTGCGCAAGCAAGTGTTGGATCTGGTGCTACATTAAAGAAAGTTTCATGTGCAATTTCCATCTCATCTAATTTATCTGTTATTACTTTTGTATAACCATTTTCATATAAAAATGTATCTGTTACGATAAACACTTTCTTTTTATTCATTACTGTTTTTAATTCTTCTAAAGCTACTGGTAAACAACCTCTTTTTATATATACCTTCTCAGGTGCTCTAAACCAAAGCATATTTTCTCTCCT
>CAYPES010000029.1:0-2324 GCA_964409925.1 uncultured Clostridium sp.
GGTAATATCTAAGTCAGTTTCATTTAAAATGGGGGAAAGATAAAAGTAATTAAGTGCAAGTCGTTTCTATACTTCACTTAAAGTAGTAAGATGACACTACCAGTAGACTATTATGTACATAATATATTATGCATATAATCTATTATCATTGTTTATACTGCATATAAAACAAATATGATATATTATAATCAACGGATAAAATTATAAAAAAACGAAAGGTGGAAATACTAATGAGTGAAAAATATGATTTAACTGCGAAAGAAACAGAAAAGCAATTTTATCAGAGCAATCTAGAAAAATTGCTAAAAGAAGAAGAACAGTATGTACAACAATTAAAAAGTATAGAAGAAATATCTAAATAATAAGCATATAATAAATTTATATAGGAGATTAATACAAATGATGCAAGAAAATAAAAATCAGATGATTGAAAGTAAGGAAAACTTTTTGGAAAAAATAAAAAAATTTATTAGAAAAGCATTTGGTAAAAAAAGTATCAACAGTAGTGAAGAAAAAGTGGAAACTAACATAGACAAGCAATCTGAAAAGATGAATAATTTCACCAAAGCAATAAAAATAACAAAAGATCCAGAAATGGAGCGTTTATTAAAGTTACAAGAGGAATTTAGAGAAGGAAAAATTACTCAAGGTGAATTATCTAATGAAGATATAGATAAGCTTGGAAGATTATATGATGAACAAATTAAAAAGCTAAAAATACAGATAGAAGAATGCAAAAAAAGGATAGAAGACAAGAAGAAAAAATTACAAAAGATTTAAAAATAGAATAATAAAAAATAAATAACTGAAAAGACAGAAAAAACTGTCTTTTCAGTTGCTTTTTAACGAAAAATAAAAAGCGAAAAAATGTTTTGAAAAAGTATTGACAAAACATATAAAAGAATATAAAATATATTCGTGAAGCGAACAGAGGTTTAGTGAAAATAAAATTGATAGGAGGAGAGTAGAATGAACATTCTAAAACAAAATAAAATAATAGATTTAAGAAAACCAGTGGAAATTAAAACATATTTAGCTGTTAGCGTTTTAGGAAAAAGTTTAAATCTCAATATCAATTATAAAAAAACAAAAGTTCCAGAGTTAGACATGAATGATAACGAGGTTAATTTATTTTTACCAATGAGATATAAAGAATCTGGAACTGTGGACATAGTTAGTGAAGCTATAAAGAAAATGTATGATGAGATTGCAAATATAGAGATAGCAAACAGTATGGAAAAAATAAGAGTAATGTTAGGTTTTGCCCCAGAAGACTATGAACTAAGAAGGATGAAAGAATCTTTTATAAAAAACAATAGAAATAAAACAATAATAATAAATCCAGATATAACAAAATATAGTAAGAAAATAATTGAAACTAGTTTAATACAAGCTTTTTGCAAAACGAGATATAAAGAAAATTCAAAAGAATATAAAAATCTATTACAAAAATCTATAGAAAAATATGAAAATTTTGAATATAGAATAGCAAAAGTTTCATAATAATATCTAAATATAGAATAGTAAAAATTTCATAATAATATTTAAATATAAAATATAAAAGAATTATAATAATATAGGCAGGATATTAAATCCTGCCCTATGTATCTTACAGTTTAAATAATATAAAATCATTATCTAACAATAAAATATATAAAACAAAACTTAAAATCCTGTCTAATAATAATAGCTAACAATTAAATATATAATAATATATAAAAATCATTAAACTAAAACTATTTCATTTGGTTTTCAGCTTGTTGTATTAATTTCTTAACCATGTTTCCACCAATTCTACCAGCATCTCTTGCAGAGATATCTCCATTGTATCCATCCTTAAGATTTACTCCAACTTCGCTAGCTACTTCATATTTGAATTTGTTTAATGCATCAGCAGCTTCTGGAACTACTTTATAATTGCTATTGCTTGATGAATGTGCCATAATTTTCACCTCCTAGAATGTGAATATATTGAAAAAACCTTGTGCTTTTTCAATATATATATTGCGCTAAAAAAGTTAAAATAAACTGGTAATTTTTTGTAATGCAAATCTCATTCATGAGGATTTTATTGCTTAATTCAAAAAAATTAAAAATTAAATTATTAAATGTTAAAGTTCTATAGAGTTTTTAATGTAATTGTCTCTAAAAATGAATAACATAAGAAGATTAAAACCACTAAATTTGTAGTAATAGATTAAAAATTGAGTAAAAACATGTTTTAAAATAATAATAATATGGTATAATATTTTTGCTAAAATATAGGAAGGAGAATAATGGTAATTTTTATTTTTGAGTACTTAGTTGTGTTCATTTTGTGAAAA
>CAYPES010000029.1:2334-9422 GCA_964409925.1 uncultured Clostridium sp.
TTTTATTATCATTTAATAGAATATGTATAAATTAGTAGCAATAGACTTAGATGGAACGTTATTAAATTCATATGGAGAAATATCTCAAAGAAATAAAGAAGCTATACAAAGATCAATGCAGAAAGGTGCTGAAATAGTAATCGCATCTGGAAGACCAATTGCGTCTGCAAAAAGTTATGCAAACGAATCTGGAGCTAGCAATTATGCTGTATGTGGAAATGGTTCTGTATTATATGATATGAAAAATGAAAAAATAATATACGATAAATCTATAGATAGACAAAAAGCTTTAGAAATAATAAAAATATGTGAGGATAATAGTATATTTTTTAATATCTATACAGAAACTTTAACAATTTCTAAGTCAATGAATTATAATATTTCTTTTTATAATAATGAAAATAAAAAGATCCCAGATGATAAGAAAACAAATATAAAAATTATTTATAAATATGTCGAGGAAAATCCTAATATTCAGATATTAAAAATCACTGTTTGTGATGAAAGTAAAATAATTTTTGATGCAATAATAAGAAAATTAAGAGAAGTAAAAAATATTGAAGTACTAGATTTACAACACATGGCAAGAAAATACATAAGATTTGGAACTGAAGAGAAAAAAGTAGAGTATTATTATACCGAAATAACTAGCAAAGGAGTAGATAAATGGGGGGCAATAATGAAACTAGCAGAGATTTTACAAATAGATCAAAGTGAAATAATTGCTATTGGTGATAATATGAATGACAAAGAAATGATAGAAAATGCTGGATTAGGAATAATTATGCAAAACAGTGCTCCATACATGAAAGATTTTGCTGATATAGTTGTAAGTGACAATAACAATGATGGTGTTGCAGAAGCATTAGAGAAATATATAATAAATGAATAAACAAGAACAAAATGCACAGAATAAATAAAAAATATGAGGTGCATTTTTATGTTTAAAAATATAGATATTTATCAAAAGAAAGCTGTAAAAACAAAAGAAAAAAATAAGAATGAAGCTATTAGTAATCTTGATAATAACAAAGAAAACGCTTCTACTGATGGTAATGAAAATAAGGAATTAGAGCATTTAGACGAACTTGTAAAAGGAGAAGGAACAACTATGTATGGAGAATTTATTTCTTCATATTTTGCGTGGACTGGACTAAATAGGCAAAAGACTAGAGCAAACGAACTTAATGAGATGACTAAAAAGGATACTGTTCACTGATTCAACATGAAAAGTAAAAAGGTCAGGTGAAAAGTAAAAAATTATAAAAAGTATTGACTTTAGAAAAAAAGGTGCTATAATATGAATATAGGTCAAAGAAAGTCAAAGTCAAAACGAAATAAAACACAAGCAAAATAATAAGACAATATCTAGCAAAAATATTAAAGTAAATAGGAAAAGAGGCGAGTAAAAAGTGAGAATATCAGATATGATAGAAGATTTTATAAAAGATTTATTTGATGAAGAAAATAGCATAGAAATACAAAGAAACGATTTGGCGGAAAAATTTAATTGTGTACCATCACAAATAAATTATGTTATATCAACTAGGTTTAAACCTGCACAAGGATATTATGTAGAAAGTAAACGTGGCGGTGGAGGACATATAACAATTACTAAAATAAATATTACCAAAAGTAATTACTTAATGCATATAATATCTAGTGTGGGAGATTCAATAACTGCACAAGAAGTTAGCATATTTATTAGTAATTTCTTATCATATGACATGATTACTAAAAACGAAGCAAAGCTTCTAAAAGTAGCGACCAGTGACAATATTCTCACAATAGATCCAAAAGAGAAAGATAAATTAAGAGCAAATATTTTTAAAAATATGTTATTAAATCTCGTAGAAGATTAATTTAAAAAATTAGTTAAAATTAAATCTAAAATCAATTAGGAGGTTGATTATTATGTTATGTCAAAATTGTGAAAAAAATGAGGCAAATGTAAGATATACTCAAATAGTAAATGGTGTAAAAAAGGAAATGATATTATGCGAAGAGTGTGCTGAAAAAATGGGCATAAAGAATTTTAAAATTAATATGCCAATACACTTCTCAAACTTTTTAGATGATTTCTTTAATGATGAACAATTATTACCAAGCTTTATAAAAGAAAAGAACAATCAATGTGATACTTGTGGAGAATTATATGACGATTTTATAAAAACAGGATTATTAGGCTGTGCAGAATGTTATGATATGTTTGAAGACAGACTAGATTCAGTACTAAAAAATATTCAAGGCAATGTAAAACATATAGGAAGAAAACCTTTAAATATTTCTGAAAAAATGAAAAATACTGGAGAGAATAATACTAAAAAAGCAAGCAAAGAAGAAAAGAAAAATGAAAACAATAAATTAGAGCAATTAAAGAGAGAGTTGAATAAAGCAATAGAAGAAGAAAGATACGAAGATGCTGCTACTATAAGAGATAAAATAAAACAGATTAATGATAAGAAATAGAATTGAAAGGAAGTATAATTTATGTCTAACTGGTATTTACAAAACGGAAAAAACTCAGATGTTGTAATAAGTACAAGAGTAAGACTTGCACGTAATATAAAAGAATTTAATTTTGAAAATAAATGTAAAAAAGAAGATAAGAAAAAAATATTAGAGAAGATAGAAAGCATTGTACCTTCATTAGGATATGGGCTTCAATTATTAAAGCTAAAGGACATGGATGACTTAACAAAATTATCATTGGCTGAAAAGCATATTATTAGCCCAGAATTTGCAAATAGTCAAGATGAGAATAGAGCCATCTTGATAAATAATGAAGAAAATATATGTATAATGATAAATGAAGAGGACCATTTGCGTATGCAAGTTTTTGCAGAAGGAATGGCAATAGAAGAACTAATGAATCTTGCTATAGAAATTGATCAAAAATTGGAAAAATTATTAGATTATGCATATAGTGAAAAATACGGATATTTAACAGCGTGCCCAACAAACGTTGGAACAGGAGCAAGAATATCTGTAATGGTCCACCTTCCAGGGCTTGCAGAAACAGGCAATTTGAATAAAGTTCTTCACATTGTTAATAATTTTGGTATGAATGTTAGAGGCGTATATGGTGAAGGAAGCCAAAGCATGGGTAATATTTATCAGATTTCAAATAACCAAACATTGGGGATTAGTGAACAAGAAATAGTAAAGAATATGAAAATAATTACAGAAAAAGTTATAGAGCAAGAAAGAATTGCCAGAAAATACTTAGGAAAAGAACAGTCAAGATTTGAAGATATGGTTTATAGATCATTCGGCATATTAGAAAACGCTAGACTTTTATCTAGTAATGAGTGCATAGATTTGTTGTCAGATGTAAAGTTAGGAACTGACATGGGAGTTATTAGTGAACTTGATGATACTAAGGTTAAAAAATTATTTTTATATACTAAACCAGCCAATCTTCAAAAATACTGTGGGAAAGTTATGAATTCAAATGAGAGAGACATAAAAAGAACTGAAATAATTAGACAAATTATAAAAGAATAGAGATTTATGTACTATTATTTAAATTTACAATTAATTATAAAGCAATCACAAAAATATTTATAAAGAAAGAAGGGATTATTATGGAATATAAATTCACTAATAGTGCTGAACAAGCTTTAGAACTAGCTAATGAGCTAGCAGCAAAGCTTGGACATAATTACATAGGTACAGAACATATTTTATATGGTTTAGTTGAAGAAGGTAATGGTGTTGCAAGCAAAGTTTTATCTAATCAGGGTGTTACAAGTGAAGCAGTACTAGGAGAGATAGAAGAGCTTATAGGAGTAAGTGAAGAGAAACCTATAGAAGATGTTGAAAGCATAGGATTTACTCCTAGAAGCAAAAGAGTAATTGAAAATTCGTTTATTGAAGCACGTAGATTAAATAGTCAATATATAGGAACAGAGCATATTCTTTGTGGAATTATGCGTGAAGGAGATAGTGTTGCAGTAAGAATAATGATGGATTTGAATGTAAATCCTAAAAAGTTATATAATGAAATTGTAAATGCTATAAATGAATCAGAAAGTAAAGAAATAGGTTCAAAGAAATCTGCAAATAATGGAAGCTATAATTCTACGCCTACATTAAACCAATATGGAAGTGATTTGACCAAAAAAGCAAGAGAAGGGAAGCTAGATCCAGTAATAGGAAGAAGAACAGAAATAGACAGAGTTATTCAAATTCTATCAAGGAGAACAAAAAACAATCCTTGTTTAATTGGTGAACCCGGAGTTGGTAAAACAGCAATTGCAGAAGGTCTTGCAGAAAAAATAGTTGCAGGAGATGTACCAGAAACTTTAAAGAATAAAAGAGTTGTAAGTATTGATATATCTGGAATGGTAGCAGGTGCAAAATATAGAGGTGATTTCGAAGAAAGAATAAAGAAATCTCTAGAAGAAGTAAAGAAGGCTGGAGATGTAATATTATTTATAGATGAAATCCACACAATAGTTGGCGCTGGCTCTGCAGAAGGAGCTGTTGATGCGGCAAATATTTTAAAGCCACTTCTAGCAAGAGGAGAGGTACAAGTAGTTGGCGCAACAACCACTACTGAATATAGAAAATATATAGAAAAAGATGCTGCGCTTGAAAGAAGATTTAGTCCAGTAACTGTAAACGAACCAACAGAAGAAGATACAATAAAAATTCTAGAAGGCTTAAGAGATAAATATGAAGCACATCATAACGTAAAAATTACTGATGAATCAATAAAAGCTGCAGTCGAATTATCTACAAGATATGTAAATGATAGATATTTACCAGACAAAGCAATAGATTTAATTGATGAAGCAGCATCAAGAGTTAAGATGCAAACTTATACAAAGCCAGACTCTATGAGAAATCTAGAAGACGAAATTGAAAAAGTTAGTAAAGAAAAAGAAGAAGCAATAGCAACTCAAAACTTTGAAAAAGCTGCTAAGTTAAGAGACACCGAAAAATCTAAAAAACAAAAGTTAGAAGAAGAACAAACAAAATGGAAAGAAGACAATACTAAAAAAGTTATGGTTCTATCTAAAGAAGATATTGCACATGTAATAGCAAGCTGGACAGGCATTCCTGTTAGCAAAATAACAGAAACAGAAACTGAAAAATTAAAACATCTAGAAGAAAATTTGCATAAGAGAGTTGTTGGACAAGATGAAGCAGTATCTGCTGTAAGCAAGGCTATAAGAAGAGGAAGAGTAGGATTAACAGATCCAAACCGTCCAACAGGATCATTCCTATTCTTAGGACCTACTGGTGTTGGTAAAACTGAACTTGCAAAAGCATTAGCAGAAGCAATGTTTGGAAATGAAGACAGCATGATAAGAGTAGATATGTCAGAATTTATGGAATCGCATTCAGTTGCAAAATTAATTGGTTCGCCTCCAGGATATGTAGGTTATGATGAGGGAGGACAATTAACCGAAAAAGTAAGAAGAAGACCATATTCTGTAATATTATTTGACGAAGTAGAAAAAGCTCATCCAGACGTAATGAATATGCTATTACAAATACTAGAAGATGGAAGATTGACAGATTCTCAAGGAAGAACTGTAAACTTCAAAAATACAGTTATAATTATGACATCAAATGTTGGTGCTAAACTTATCACAGATAAAAATAAACTTGGATTTTCTGGTGGAAATGAAAAAGAGAATAAAAAACAAGAATATGAAGACATAAAAAAAGAAGTAATGGCAGAATTAAAGAAACAATTCAGGCCAGAACTTATCAATCGTATAGATGATATTATCGTATTCCACAAACTAGAAAATGATGATGTTAAAAAGATTATTGAAATAATGCTTTCACAAGTTACAAAGAGATTAGAAAAACAAGATATAAAAATAGAGATAGATGATTCAGTCAAAGAATTAATTGCTAAAAAAGGTGTTGACAACAATTATGGAGCAAGACCTCTAAGAAGAGCAATACAAAACATGCTAGAAGATAAGATAGCAGAAGCAATATTAGATGGAATTGTAAAAACAGGTAAAAAAGCAAAAGCGATAGTTGAAAACGATGAAATAGCAATAAAATAAAAAATGAAGCCAAGAGTGAAAACTTTTGGCTTCATTTTGCTACAATTTACAATACATATTGTAATAGACAGAAATAATTAATATTTTTATAAAATTTTATAGCTCATATAGAGCGTTTGACTTTTATTAATATAAACTATATAATTTAAGCATAATTTTGGAGGTATCATTATGGAGGATAACATTATATTAAACAAATTATGTGCAGAAGCTGCAAATGAGAATAACCCTAAATGGAGTCAAATGATATTAAGAGAAAAGAAATTGTATAGTGCAAATACGGACTTAAGAACAGAGTTCGAAAGAGATTATACTAGAATTATATATTCAAATGCTTATAAAAGGTTAAAACATAAAACACAAGTATTCTTTTCTCCATCAAACGACCATATATGTACAAGAATAGAACATGTTAATCACGTTGAGTCTATAAGCCATACAATTGCAAAAGCCTTAGGTTTGAATACAGAACTAACAAAAACAATAGCTGTTGCACACGATTTGGGGCATAGTCCTTTTGGACATGCTGGAGAGAAAGTATTAAATGAAATTTCAATGAGAGATACAAATAAAAAGTTTTGGCATGAGCAAAATGGCTTAAACTGTGTTGACAACATAGAGCTATTAGAAAATAGAGAAGGATACAAAGAAAATTTAAATTTAACCTATGCAGTAAGAGATGGTATAATATCTCACTGCGGAGAAATAGATGAAAATAGCCTAAGGCCTAGACAAGAGAACATAGATTTAAACAACTATACAATGCCAAATGAATATGCGCCTTACACATGGGAAGGGTGCGTAATAAAAATATCAGACAAAATATCATATTTAGGTAGAGATATAGAAGATGCCCTTAGATTCAATATTTTGAACAATAACGACATTAAAGAATTAGAAACAATGCTTGACTTCCAAAGCACAGGATATGATACATTGAACAATACAAATATAATCAATTATCTAACAATGGACTTAATAAAAAATACATCATTAGAAAAAGGAATAACTTTTTCAGATAGAGGATTGCACTTAATAAATATGTTAAAAAGT
>CAYPES010000030.1:0-8668 GCA_964409925.1 uncultured Clostridium sp.
AGTCTATATAATCTTCTTTATTTTCTATTTTTTTAACCTGCATTCTAGGTTCTTTTGGTATCTCGTAACCATTGGTATTACTGGTTTGTATAGGATTGCGGTTATAATATCTCATCTCCTCCGAAAATATGCAGCCACAATACTTTTGCATATATAAGCCCAAATCATGAGCCTTTTGGTGCCCTTCCCAAAATCCTAGTCTAAAATCTCTGTATAAAAAATCAATTCCATATTCTTTACTTAATTGTTCCATATACTCTTTTATAAAATCATGTTTTTGATAAATGCTATATAAAAGTGTGGTCGTTACTGCATCATATCCATTTTCTTTTGCATATTCAAATGTTTTTCTTAGTCGAACTGGATAACAATAATTTGTGCATCTATGTTCTAAGTCTTTTACAGCTTCTTTGCAAAACGCATCTAAGCCATATTCTTCTTCAAATATAGCTTGTACATTTATACTTTGCGCGTATTCTTTTAAACAATCTCTTCTTGCTTTATATTCTGTATATGGGTGTATGTTGGGGTTATACCAATATAGTGTTGGCTCTATTCCTTCTTTTCTTAAAGTATCTATGCAGTACACACTACATGGTGCACAGCATGTATGCATTAATAATTTCATGTTTTTAATTTTCTCCTGTCTCCTATGTCTTGTTTAAAGAAATGGCAAACATAAAACTTTAATCTATTACCAAATCTCTTTTTAATTTCTTATCTTTTACTATCCCTAATCCTATAAATTTATTTTTTAAATAAATTCTGTATACTCCATCAGAATAGTTTTGATTTACTTGTACTCCATTTAAGTATTTATTCAGAGCTTTGTCATCTAATTCAATTCTGCATTTTGAATTAAAAATTTGCTCTATTGATATTATGTTTGATAAATCATTTTTTTCTATTCTTTTTTCAAATTCTTCTATAGTTATCGATTTTTCAATAAAGAACGTTCCAACTTTAGTTCTTTGTAGTTCTTTCATATATCCAACTGTTTCGAACTTAGTTGCTATGTCCTCACATAAACTTCTAATATACGTACCTTTTGAGCATTTTACCCTAAAGTATATTTGCTTTTCTTCTTTATTTAGTTTCAATAATTCTATATCATATATTTCAATGTCTCTTGGTTCTATTTTTACATCTTGTCCTTGTCTTGCATAGTCATATAGTTTTTTTCCATTTACTTTTATAGCAGAATATATTGGTGGAACCTGTTTTTGTTTTCCAATAAATTGTTCCAAAATTGTTTGTGCATATCCTTCTTTAAATATTTTTTCTGGAACTTTCTTTTCTTCTATTATATCGCCCTCTGGATCGGCAGTTGTTGTTTTAGTTCCAAGCTGTAGAACTACTTTGTACTCTTTATCGTGGTTGATTAGATATTTTGAAATTTTTGTGGCATTGCCTAACAAAAGTGGCAAAACACCAGTAGCATTAGGGTCTAATGTACCAGTGTGTCCCACTTTTGATTTGGTTATTCTTTTTACTATACTTACAACATCATGAGAAGTACAATTTTTTTCTTTATTAATTAATACAATTCCATCCATATTTTTATATTCCTATTCTTTTAATGTGTACACGCCGAAATAATTAATATTTTTATAAAATGAGCCGAAATATCGTGTTATCACATGAGTTACGTGTGCTCGATAAAGTCTAAAAATAAAACTATTTTACAGCAATTCTATTTTAAATAGCACTTTACTCTGTTTAATATTTGATTTTTAGCTTGTTCCATACTTCCTTGTATGTTGCACCCTGCAGCACGAATATGTCCTCCGCCACCGAACATCATAGCAACTTCAGAAGCATTTACATAGCTTTTAGAGCGTAAAGATACTTTTATTCCTTTATCTGTTTCTCTTAGGAATACAGATACTTCAACTCCTTCAACATCTCTGCCATTTTCTACTATTCCATCATAATCGCCATTCTTTGCTCCAACTTTTTCTTCATCTGATTTTGTTATATATGTAAATGCAACTTTGCCATCTTCTAAAAATTCTAATCTATCTAAAGCAATTTTATGCAATTCAAATTTTGCTCTAGTTTGGCTAGCAAATACTTGATTATACACTTGAGATACTTTGATTCCCTTGTCGCAAAGTTCTGATACAAATCTAAAAGTGTCTGCTGTTACGCCTTCATATTTAAAGCCGCCTGTGTCTGTAATTATTCCTGCTAATATGCAAGTTCCTATATTTTTGGTAACCTCTATATTAAAGTAACCAAATACTACTAATAGTAGCTGCGCACACGCAGGAGCATCTTGATCTACATAGTTATAATCTGCAAACATTGTATTGCTACTATGGTGGTCTATTAATACCTTGGATTTTGCATTGTCAAAATACTTAACAAATCCGTTTAGTAATTTAATGCTTGCACAATCTAGAGCTATTGCTAGGTCATACTTCTCTATGTCTGACTCTTTTTTTATTTCATCTGTTCCAGGAAGAAATTCAAATGCTTTTGGAAACTCTGGTATTATTACGTCGGCATCTTTTCCTAATTGTTTTAATGCTAATTTCATTGCAAGAGAGCTTCCAATTGCATCTCCATCTGGATTTTCGTGTGTTATTATAACTATTTTTTCCGCTTTATTTATTTCTTCTAAAATATTATCTAAAGTCATTTTTACCTCACTTCTAAGTTTTAGTCTTTTTTTGAATCCAACTTTTCTTTTAGTTCTTTGTCCTGCTTACTTATTTGTTTTAATATATTATCAATCTTTTCTCCATGTTCTATCGAATCGTCATATTCAAATACTAATTCTGGTGTAATTCTCAAATTAACTATTTTTGCTACTTGAGACCTCATAAATCCTGCTGATTCTTTCAATCCTTGCATTGTTTTTTCAATGCTTTTTGAATTTAATAAGCTTACATATACTTTTGCATATTTTAAGTCAGGCGTTACTTTTACTCTAGTAACACTAATCATTCCTGTAACATCAGGGTTTTTTAATTCATAAGTTATAATATGGCTTATTGCCTTCATTAATTCTTCATTAACTCTGCCAAGTCTGGCTTCATTTTTACTCATATACTTTTCTCCTTAAATATTCATTGGTTTAGTAATTATAATTTATTTCAAATTATTGATTACTAAACCTTAATTTCCACTGCCAAATACATAAAACATAAAATTACATATTGTTATTATGTTCTTGTGAAATTTGTTGAACCTTAGATTTCTTGTTTCTTTTAACTTCCTCCATTACAAATACTTCTATGTTGTCTCCTTCTTTAATGTCATTGTAGTTTTCTATTTGAAGACCACATTCAAATCCTTTAGCAACTTCTTTTACGTCATCTTTGAATCTCTTTAATGAAGCAAGTTTTCCTTCATGTATCACCACATCTTCTCTTATTACTCTTACTCCTGCATTTCTTTCAACTTTTCCATCTTTTACATATCCACCTGCTATAGTTCCAACATTTGAAACTTTGAATGTTTGTCTTACCTCTATATTTCCAATTACTTTTTCCTCATAAATTGGATCAAGAAGTCCATTCATAGCAGCTTCTACATCTTCCAAAGCTTGATATATTACAGAATATAATTTAATTTCTACTCCTTGTTTTTCTGCAACATCTTTTGCTATCGCATTTGGTCTAACGTTGAATCCTATAATTATTGCCTTCGATGCTTTTGCTAAGTTTACATCAGATTCATTTATAGCTCCTGCATTTGAGTGTATTACTTTTACAGCAACTTCTTCATCAGATAATTTTTCAAGTGATTGTTTTAATGCTTCTGCTGTTCCCTGAACATCTGCTTTTACTATAATATTTAATTGCTTTAAGTCAGCATGCTCCATTTGCTCGAATAAATTGCTTAAAGTAACTTTATTATATGCATTCATAGCAGCTTCACGGTTTTGTCTTTCTCTTCTTTCAATCAAGTGTTTTGCCATCTTCTCGTCTTTAACTTCGTAGAATGTTTCTCCTGCCTCTGGCAATTTTGTTAATCCCATAAGTTCTACTGGTGTGGATGGTCCTGCACTCTTGACTCTCTTTCCTTTGTCATCCTTCATTGCTCTTATTCTACCTATTGAAGTTCCAACAACAATTGTATCTCCAACATCTAATTTTCCTCTTTGTACCAATACTGATGCAATAGGTCCTTTTGACTTATCTAATCTTGCTTCTATTACAGTTCCTTTAGCTTGCTTATGTGGGTTTACTTTTAAGTCTTGCATATCAGATACTAGAAGTACCATTTCAAGTAATTGGTCAATGTTAGTATGCTGTTTTGCTGATATTTCTACAAACACTGTATCTCCGCCCCATTCTTCTGGAACTAGATCATACTTCATTAACTCTTGTTTTACTTTTTCAGGATTTGCTCCTGGTACATCTATTTTGTTTATTGCAACAATTATTGGTATTCCAGCTGATTTTGCATGGTTTATTGCTTCAACAGTTTGTGGCATAACACCATCATCTGCAGCAACAATTAATATTGCAACATCTGTTATTTGAGCTCCTCTAGCACGCATACTTGTAAAAGCTTCATGTCCTGGTGTATCCAAGAAGGTAATTTCTCTTCCATTTACTGATACTTTATAAGCACCTATATGTTGCGTAATTCCTCCTGCTTCACCTTCTATTACATTAGTTTGTCTAATCGCATCTAGAAGTGAAGTTTTACCATGGTCAACGTGTCCCATTACAACAACTACTGGTGGTCTTTGAACTAGGTCTTCTGGTCTATCTTCTGACTCATCAAATAGAATATCCTCTTCTTTAACTTGCTCTTTTTTCTTAGCAGTTACTCCAAATTCCTCTGCTACTAAGAAAGCTGTATCAAAGTCTAATTCTTGATTGATTGTTGCCATTATTCCAAGTCCCATTAATTTTGTTATTACTTCTCCACTTGTCTTTTTTAACTCTGTTGCAAAATCTTTAACACTAATATTCTCTGGAATTGTTATTTCTGTTAGCTTAAATATTTTTTGCTTATTTCTTTCTTCATTACTCTTTTGATTTTTACGTTTACCTTTTTTGCCACGTTCTGTAGATAAATCATAATAATCAAGCATTCCGCCTTCTTGGTCTTCAAACATATTTGATAGTTTATCAACCTGCTTTAGGTTCTTTAATTTTCCTTCATCATATTCTTCTTCGCCATTAAATCTTCTTGATTTATTGTTTTTATTTTGCTTTGTTTCATCATATTTATTACTGTTTTTAGCTTTAAAACTTGCTCTTGTAGAATAATCTCTTTGATTCTCTTTTTCTACTATTTCTGTTTCTAATATATCATTTATTTTTTTGTCAATTCTTCTATCATCCAATGGGCGTTTGTTGTAGTTGCCGTTATTGCCATTGTTATTGTTTCTATTAAATCCGTTTCTATTATAGCCATTGTTATTGTAGCCATTGTTGTCACGGTTATTGTTTCTATTGTTAAAGTTATTATTTCTATTATTATAACCATTATTATTGTTATTATTAGATCTGTTGTTGTTTCTATATCCGTCTCTATTTTGATTGTTATTAGAATATTTATCATTTCTGTTATAATTATTGTTGTAATTGTTATTATTATTTCTTTGTTGATATTGCGTTTTATTCTTTATTTCATTGCTTCTTTCGTTGTTTCTTTTATCAACATTTCTAACTTCATTATTGCTTATAGTATTAGTTGTTGTTTTTGATGTTTCTGGCTTTATTGTTTCTGCTTTCTGGTCATCATTAACTAGAGTAGCTTTTTCTGGCATTGCTACTTTATTTTCTTTTACTGGCTCCTGTTTTTGAACAAGTGGCTTTTTCTCTTCTTTTGGCTTTTCTTCTTTTTTGCCCAATCCAAATAATTCGTTTACCGTAAGTGGCTTATTAGGCTTGTTTCTATAAACGATGTTATAGTCACTGTTGTTTCTTCTCTTTACAAAGCCAACATCTTTTCTTTCTTCAACTTTCTTATTTTCTTTTTTAGTTTCTTCCTCATCATTTAATATTACTTCTCTTCTAATAATTACTGGAGTATCTTTTTTTGTATCTTTTTTCGTGTCTTTTTTATTTTCCTTTACTTGCTTATTATCATTATTTTTTGCATTTTTAGAATATTCTTTTCTTATCATATTTGCTTGTTCATCATCAATATTGCTTAAATGACTAGTTACTTCTATTCCAAGTTTTTTTGCTTTTTCAAGAACTTCTTTGCTAGATAAGCCTAGCTCTTTTGCAATTTCATGTATTTTAATTTTACCCAATAATTCCACCTCCCATATTTATTTTCTTCTTTATATCCTTGCTATTTTCTCTACTTATCAATAATTACACCCCTTAAGTTTTCATAAATTTCATTATTTATTTCTGTTTCAAAATTTTTATTCAGTCTTTTTGATTTAATGGCTTTATCTAAACATTCTATATTATTACATATATATGCTCCTCTGCCATTTGCTTTTCCTGTTTTATCTATAAATATTTGTCCATCATTTTGTTTTACTATTCTTATTAATTCTTTTTTAGGTTTTGTCTCTCCGCAACCTAAGCAAGTTCTTTGTGGTATTTTCTTCAAAATTACACTTCCTTTTAATCTTTTTTTGTCTCTTCAGAGTTTTCTTCTACTTCCTCTGTTTTTTTACTTTTTCTTGTTCTTTTTGGCTTTTCAGTCTTTTCTGTTTCTGCTATTTCTTCTACAGATTCTTCTGCTTTTTTGCTTTTTCTTGTTCTTTTTGTTTTTTCAACATTTTCTAGTTCTGTTGTTTCTTCCTCTATGTTATCTACATCCTCATTTACTGTTTCTAGCTCTTCTGTGGTTTGATTTTCTGTTTCATCATTTTCTTCTTGTAATTTCTTTATCATTTCTCTAAATTGAGATTCACTCTTTATGTCAATTTTCCAATTTGTTAATTTCGCGGCAAGTCTCGCATTTTGTCCAGATTTGCCTATTGCTAATGATAATTGATCATCTGGAACTATTACTTGTGCAAATTTTTCTTCTTCTTTTATATCAACAGCCATAACTTGTGCTGGAAGTAAAGCTTCTGCAATATATGTTGAAGGATCTTCATTCCATTCAATTACATCAATTTTTTCACCATTTAGTTCATTAATTATGTTTTGGATACGAATTCCTTTTTGTCCAACACAAGAACCAACTGGATCTATATTTTCATTTTGTGAATATACTGCAACTTTACATCTTTTTCCTGGGTCTCTTGATATACTCTTTATTTCTATTAGTCCTTCATATATCTCAGGAATTTCTAATTCAAATAATTTTCTTAAGAACTCGTTATTTGCTCTTGAAACGATTATTTGTGTAGATCCTTTTTGTCCTCTTTCTACATTTGCAACACATGCTCTTAGCTTTTGATTTACATAGTAATTTTCTGTTGGTATTTGCTCTTTTATTGGCATAATGCCTTCTATTTTTCCTAAATCTAATACTACTATGTTTTTATCAACCTTTTGAACTATTCCTGAGACAATTTCACCTTTTTTCTCACTGAATTCATTGAATATAACATCTCTTGACGCTTCTCTTATTCTTTGAACTATTACTTGCTTTGCTGTTTGAGCAGCTATTCTTCCAAAGTTTTTTGGCATTAGCTCTTTCTCTACAACATCTCCAACATTATATTTTACATCAATTTTCTTAGCGTCTTCTACTGATATTTGTGTTTTTTCGTCTTCAACTTCTTCTACTACAGTTAATTCTTCATATACATGTGTTTCTCCTGTTTCTGGGTTCATAGTTATCTTTACATTTTCTGTATTTACTTCAAAGTTTCTTTTATATGCTGTTACTAATGCTGTTTCTATTGATTCCAATATATATTCCTTTTTTATTCCTTTTTCTTTCTCTAGTTCATCTAAAGCCATTATTAACTCTGTGCTGTCAATTCCTCTATTTTCTACTTTTTTTACATTCTTCTTCATTTTTCCAATCATTCCTTTCAAACTATATCATTCCCATTTAAACGCTCTTTTCATTGAGCTAATATTATTTCGTTCTATTGTAACTTCTTGATTATCTATTAATAAAGTAATTTGTTCTTTATTAAAATTTTGTAAGGTTCCTGTTAATTCTTTTTGTTTATCTATTGGCTTGAATAATTTTATATTTATATCTTTTCCTATATTTTCTTCTAATTGCTGATCTTTTCTTATATGTCTTTCAACTCCTGGAGAGGATATTTCTAAGAAATACTGATCTTTTATTATATCTGCTTCATCTAACATGTCTGTAATAGCATTGTTAACTTTTTCACAATCGTCTAAGCTAATTCCTTGATCGTTGTCTATAAAAATTCTTAAATAATTGTCTTTGCCCTCTCTTACATACATTACGTCATAAACTTTGTATCCTAAGTCATTTATCGGCTTTGTTACAAGCTCTTCAACTTTATTTTCTATCTTAGCCAAAATACTCCTCCTTTATAATGTACCACTGGGTACAGTTCTTAATTGTTCCATCTGTCCCTTTTGATTCATTAATTTGCTATCCTATAACATTTCAGAAGAGTGGAACTTGCTTCCACTCTTCTGTCTCAATTCTTATGTCTTGTCTATATTATTATACCCTTTATTTGGCAAAAATGCAATAGTTTTTAGAAATTTGTTACAATTCACAGGCAGAAATAAATTATATTTTTATAAAATGAGCCGAAATATCGTGTCGTCACATGAGCTACGTGCGC
>CAYPES010000031.1:0-8622 GCA_964409925.1 uncultured Clostridium sp.
CATTTTTTTTAGTTTGATAGAACAAATACACTACATAGGCATAAAAAGCTGTTGAAAGTATTATTGGCTGGAATGCTAGATTTCCTGCATAATGAATTGTAAGTATATCATATATAGTCCCCGGAAAAGTAAGAGTTATCCAGAACCCTGTTCCTTTTAAATTTGAAATAAATGATATAAGCCATGGCAAATACAACGCTACTTGCATAACTGCTATTACTAAGAAAATTATTAAATCTTGTTTTCTCTCTTTTCTGTTTTTAATTAGATATATTAAAAGTAGCAAATTTATAATTCCAGCAATCATAAGTCCATAATAATGAGTATATGCAACAAGTATACTACTAAGTCCGAAGAAAATATATCCGGCTCTAGTTATCTTGCTTTGATATATTCTATAAGCATAAATTGCCATTATTGTTCCAAGTAGCATTCCTAAAGCATACATTCTAATTTCTCCAGCAAACTGCGCACTTACTGGTAAAAATAATGTTAGAAAAGAGAATAAGATTCCTATTTTTTCTCCAAAATCCTTTCTAATGTGTGTATAGCCAATTATTCCAAGCAAAGCAATGCAAGCTGCTGAGAACATTCTATACACCATTACATTGCTTCCAAATATTAAATATAGAATATGCAAGCAATAGTAATAAAAGATTGGGTGCACGTCATTCGAGCTTATTTTCCATATTTCTGTGAATGAATGCCTTGCAATTCCTACTGAATAGCTCTCATCAAACCACATATTTGTATGAAATATTGTTAAAGAAATAAATATTATGCCTAATATAATTACTGCAATATGTAAATATTTTAAATTTATTTTATTTAGTTTTTCTTTTATTTTATTCACTTTTTATATACCTCTTTTACTAATATCCGTTACATTTTATCATACAGAACAGTTTTTCTCAATACTTATTTTTAAGTTTCGGTTTTTTGTAAAAATAATTTATAAAGAGTAAAACAATTTGTTTTGATAATATATTATAATTTCACCTTTTTATTGTTTTTTCTCATTAGCTCTTTTACGAATTTTACATAGAGTTCACAAAACTTTCACATAAAAATGTTGACTATGCATTATTTTCCAACTATAATAGTTTATACAAAAACAGTTTATCTGTAAACTATTCTATATAAAAGGGATGTGTAATAAATGAATAATCAGATATTTAGAAAGCTACTTTATTTGTCTAGTAAGTTTCATAACTTCTATTCGGATGAAATTGGTGCGTGTGCTAGTTCTTGCGGAATTAGTAGGGCTGAAGCTGATGTATTATTGTTTTTCGGCAATAATCCACAGTTCACGAATGCTTGCGATGCTGTAAATTATAGAAGATTTTCAAAAGCCTATGTTTCAAAAGCTCTATCTTCCCTATCTAAGCGCAATTATATTAAGATTACGGAAAACTCTAGTGATAGAAGATATCAGCAAATATCCATAAATGACTGTGCTAGAAAAACTCTTAAAAAATTACAAGATTGTCAAATGTCTTATATAAATTCACTAAAAGCTGGCATATCTGATGAAGATTTTAACACATTTATAAAAGTTATAGATAAGATTACAGATAATTATTTAAATCAACAAAAAATTTAAGGAGGAAATATTTATGAATTATTGGCTTATTAGATTTGATACTCCAATCACAGTATTGTTATTACTAATTGGTTTTATTTTAGTAATTTTTGCACAACTAAAAATAAATACAGCATATTCTAAATATAGAAAAGTAAAAAATTCAACTGGCTATACGGGTAAGGATATTGCTCGTAAAATATTAGATGCCAACGGATTATATAAAATACAAATATTCGAAACTTCTGGTAATTTAACAGATCATTATGACCCATCAAAGAAAATTATAAAGTTATCTACAGATATTTATAATGGTAATTCTATTGCATCAGCAGCAGTTGCGGCTCATGAATGTGGGCATGCTATTCAAGATAAAAACGGATATGTGTTTTTTAAGATAAGATCAGCATTAGTGCCTGTTGTTAACTTTATATCTTATTTAGGATACTTTGGATTAATAGTTTCTTTAATAGGTGGATTAACTGGTTACTTAAAGTTATCTATTTTAATCTTATTGGCTACAGTTCTATTTCAATTAGTAACTCTTCCTGTTGAAATAAATGCATCTAGAAGGGCTCATAAACAATTAGAAGAATTAAATCTTGTATATGAAGATGAAGAAAAAGGTGTTACTAAAGTTCTTAGTGCTGCTGCTATGACCTATGTTGCGGGTTTGCTTTCTTCTATATTGCAATTGCTTAGATTAATATTAATGCTAAACAGAAGAAATAATGATTAGGTTTATGGATATACCCTATTTAAAAATCTAAATACATAAAGAAGGAAAGTACAATGTTAAAAATATTAAAAAATCTTACGAAAAAAGACTGGCTATTAATACTAGTATCTTTAATACTAATATGCTTCCAAGTTTGGCTTGATTTAAAAATTCCAGATTACATGTCTGAAATAACAAAACTTGTTCAAACTGAAGGAAGTAAGATGTCCGATGTTCTAAAACTAGGTGGTTATATGTTAGCTTGCGCTGGAGCAAGTTTAGCTTCTGCTGTTTTTGTTGGCTATCTATCATCTTTGGTTTCTGCATCAATTTCTTTACATTTAAGGAAAAAAATATTTGAAAAAGTTGAAAATTTCGGTATGGAGGAAATAAAGAAATTTTCTACCAGTAGTTTAATAACAAGAACTACAAACGATATTACTAATATTCAAATGGTTATTTCTATGGGAATGCAAATGATGATAAAAGCTCCTATAACAGCTGCATGGGCAGTATTTAAAATACTAAACAAAAGCTGGCAGTGGAGCGCTATCACTGCTGTGGCTGTACTTATATTGCTTAGCTGCGTAATTACTTTGATGATTGTTGTTATGCCAAGATTTAAGAGAGTTCAAAAGTTAATTGATAATATTAATGACTTAACTCGTGAGAATTTAACCGGTATTAGAGTTGTTAGAGCTTTTAATGCAGAAAAATATCAAGAGGATAAGTTTGAAGTTGGAAATAAAGAATTGACGGACACTCAAATGTTTAATCAAAGAGCTATGTCTGCTATGTCCCCTGTTATGTATCTTTTAATGAATTCTTTAACACTTGCTATTTATTTTGTTGGAAGTCACTTAATAGAATCTGCAAGTATAATGGATAAACTTCCTCTATTCTCAGATATGGTTGTTTTCTCTAGCTATGCAATGCAAGTAATAATGTCATTCTTAATGCTTGCTATGATATTTATAATGCTACCTAGAGCTCAAGTATCTGCAGGAAGAATTAACGAAGTATTAGATACAGATTTTTCAATAAAAGACGGCAATTTAGACAAAGCTCCAACAGACGTAAAAGGTGAAGTAGAATTTAAAAATGTTTCATTTAAATATCCTGATGGTGATGATTATGTTTTAAAGAATATATCATTCACAGCGAAAAAAGGTGAAACTGTTGCGATTATTGGTTCTACCGGTTCAGGCAAAACTACATTGGTCAACTTAATTCCAAGATTTTACGATACAACTGAAGGTGAAGTTCTGGTTGATGGTGTTAATGTAAAAGAATATAAGCAAGAAACTTTAAACAATAAATTAGGATATGTTCCTCAAAAGGCCGTAATGTTTAGTGGCTCTGTTAATTACAACGTTTCATATGGTGAAAATGGCAAAGGAGAAATTTCTAATGATCAAATAAAAGAAGCAGTTGAAATTGCTCAAGCTAAAGATTTTGTTGAAAAAATGCCAGAAAATTATGATTCATATGTTGCTAGAGGTGGAACAAACATTTCAGGTGGTCAAAAGCAGAGATTAGCTATTGCTAGAGCTATTGCTAGGGATCCAGAAATATACATATTTGACGATTCTTTCAGTGCTTTAGATTATAAAACAGATTTCACTTTAAGAGAGCAATTAAAGCAATATACTAAAGATTCAACAAATATAATTGTTGCTCAGAGAATTGGTACTATTTTAAATGCTGATAAAATAATTGTATTAGAAAACGGAGAATGTGTTGGTATGGGAACTCATAAAGAGTTATTACAAAATTGCAAAGTATACCGAGAAATAGCATACTCACAATTGTCAAAGGAGGAATTGGAAAATGAGTAATGATGAAAATTACAAGAGAAAGCCACGTAATATGGGGCCTAATAGAGTGGCTGAAAAGCCCAAAGATTTTAAATCAGCAATACGTAATTTAGTTCATTATTTGAATAAATTATTTCCTCTAATTGTAGTTGCTTTAATATTATCTAGTTTCAGTTCAATCTTAACAATAATTGGGCCTAATAAATTAAGCGATTTAACAGATGAAATCACAAAAGGATTAATTACCAGTATGAATTTTGACGCAATTTCATCTATAACAATTTTCTTAGTTATTATATACCTTGTAGGTGTATTACTAGACTTTTTCCAAGGTTTCCTCATGGCAACTGCAGCAAACAAATTTGCAAAAAGCTTGCGTACTCAAATATCAAAAAAGATAAACAAACTACCACTTAGATATTTCGATACACACAGTTATGGTGATATTTTATCAAGAGTAACTAACGATGTTGATACAATAGCAATGTCTTTAAGCCAAAGCTTAGGAGCATTAGTTGGGGCCGCAACTTTATTTATAGGTTCAGTTGTAATGATGTTCTATACAAACTGGATTTTAGCAATAACAGGTATTCTCTCTTCCCTTGCTGGATTTGTAGCAATGTTTATAATTATGCACAAATCACAAAAATACTTTACTGCAAGGCAAGTTGAATTGGGTAAATTAAATGGACACATAGAAGAAATTTATTCTAACCATAATGTAGTTAAAGCTTATAATGGCTTTAAAAAAGCCTCTAAAACTTTTGATGAATTAAACCAAAGTGTATATGAATGCAATAAAAAAAGTAGATTCTTATCTGGTTTAAATCAACCTATAATGAGCTTTATTGGAAACTTTAGCTATGTTGCCGTATGTGTAGTTGGTGCTCTATTAACAATGAATGGGCAAATCTCATTTGGAGTTATAGTTGCATTTATGATTTATGTACGACTATTTACTGGACCTTTATCACAAATAGCACAAGGTATGACAAACTTACAATCAACAGCAGCTGCATCAGAAAGAGTAGTTGAATTTCTAGAAGAACCAGAAATGGATGATCAAAAAGAAATAACGAAATATCTTGATCCTGCAAAAGTAGAAGGAAATATTGTATTCGACCATATAAAATTCTCTTATGACGGAGAGAAAAATGTTATAAAAGATTTTAGTTGTAACGTAAAGAAAGGGCAAAAAATTGCAATAGTTGGCCCTACAGGTGCTGGAAAGACCACTATGGTAAACTTGCTTATGAAATTTTACAACATTAAAGATGGAGATATAAAAATTGATGGCATCTCTACAAAAGAGCTATCAAGAGAAAATATTCATAAACTATTTATAATGGTATTACAAGATACTTGGCTATTTAACGGAACTATCAGAGATAATATCAACTACAACAAAGATAATGTTACAGATGATCAGATTATGGAAGCATGTAGAACAGTTGGAATTGAGAAATTTATAAAATCACTTCCTGGTGGACTTAATTATAAATTAACAGATACAGACAGCATTTCAGCTGGTCAAAAACAATTATTAACCATTGCACGTGGTATGATAGAAGATTCTCCATTCTTAATTCTAGATGAGGCAACCAGCAGTGTTGATACTCGTACCGAGGAATTGGTACAAAAAGCTATGGATAAACTTACCGAAGGTAGAACTTCATTTATTATAGCTCACAGATTATCAACAATAAGAAATGCAGACATGATATTAGTTATGAATGAAGGAAATATTATAGAGCAAGGAAATCATGAAGAATTAATGGCTAAAAACGGATTTTATGCAGACTTATATAATTCTCAATTTAAGAAATAAATATTAACATTCTATAATTTAATCAATAAACACATAAGCAGAAATAAAGTCATAATGAGTTGCGAATAAAAATATGACTTATTTCTGCTATATTAAACATTTATAAGCAATGAGTTGTAGCAATTATTTTGCTATTATTTCACATATTAAGTTACTTATTTCTGTAGGATTTTCTACTGGTAAGCCTTCTATTAGTCTTGCTTGTGAGTAAAGTACTTTAGTATATTTCTTTAGCTCTTCTTTATCGTTTGCATATAAGTTCTTAATTTTTTGTGCAATTGGATGTGAATCATTTATTTCTAGTGCTGTTTGAGCTTTTACTTTTTGATCGTTTGGCATAGAGTTTATAACTTTTTCCATTTCAACAGATAATGCTCCTTCACTTGTTAAGCATACAGGATGATTCTTTAGTCTGTGTGTAAATCTTACTTCTTGAACTCCTGCTCCTATTGCATCTTTCATTAATGCAAACATATCTTTATTTTCTTCATTTTCCTTCTTCAAAGCTTCTTTTTCTTCTGCTGTGTCTAAATCAACATCATTTGCACATACATTTACAAATTTCTTTTCTTTGTGCTCTAATAGAACTTGCATTACAAATTCATCTACATTCTCTGTTAAGTATAATATCTCGTAACCTTTTTCTTTTACAGCTTCTACTTGTGGTAACATTTCTATTTTGTCTATTGTTTCTCCACATGCATAGTAGATTTTATCTTGTCCTTCTTTCATTCTATCAACATATTCATCTAAAGTTACTAATTTATTTTCTGTTGAAGAGTGGAACATTAATAAATCTTTGTAATTGTCTTTATTTAATCCATAATCATTATATACACCAAATTTCAATGTTGTTCCGAATGTTTCAAAGAATTTTTCATAATTTTCACGATCTTTATGAAGCATATCCAATAATTCAGACTTTATCTTTTTATCCAAATTTTTTGCTATTATTTTTAATTGTCTATCATGTTGTAACATTTCCCTTGAAATATTTAATGATAAATCTGGACTATCTACCAATCCTCTTACGAATCCATAAGTATCTGGTAGCAAGTCTTCACACTTGTCCATGATTAATACTCCATTTGAGTATAATTGTAATCCTCTTTTAAAGTCCTTTGTATAATAATCGTATGGCAAATGTGATGGAATGTATAGAAGTGCAGTATAACTTACATCTCCCTCAACAGATGTACGTATTACCTTTAAAGGTTTTTGGAAGTCGCCAAATTTTTCCTGGTAGAAATTGTTATAATCTTCATCAGTTACTTCTGATTTATTTTTCTTCCATATAGGAATCATGCTGTTTAATGTTTCATCATATTTTACCTTTTCATATTTTGGTTCTTTCTTTTCATCTTTATTATCTTGTTCAACTTCTTTTTCATGCTCTACTTCCATTTTTATTGGATAACGAATATAATCAGAATATTTTCTTATTAACTCTTCTATTTTATATTCAGCTAAGAAATCGCTATATTTTTCGTCCTCAGTATCTGGTTTTAATATTAATATTATTTTTGTTCCAAAATCTGGTTTATCACATTCTTCTATAGTATATCCATCAGCTCCTGATGATTCCCATACATATGCTTTATCAGCTCCATAGCTTCTACTTTCAACTCTTACTTTTGAAGCTACCATAAATGCAGAATAGAAACCAACACCAAATTGTCCTATAATATTTACATCATCATTGTTAGCTGTAGCATCCTTTCCTTCTGCCTTATTCTCTTTTGCAACAGCAGCTTCTTTAAATGCTAAAGAACCACTTTTTGCAATAGTTCCTAGATTATCCTCAAGCTCTATTTTATTCATACCACAACCATTATCTTCTATTGTTAAAGTACGGTTTTCTTTGTCTGGCGTAATTCTTATATTTAAATCTTCTTTATTAACTTTTACATTTTTATCAGTTAGTGAACGATAATATAACTTATCTATTGCATCACTCGCGTTTGATATAAGTTCTCTTAAAAATATCTCCTTATTGGTATAGATTGAATTAATCATTAAATCTAGTAATCTTTTAGATTCTGCTTTAAATTGTTTATTCTCCATATTATTCCATCCTTTCATATTTTAAGTAATCTGAAACTAAAGCAATAGCAATCGCTTACAATATAAGTAGCTCCAGACTACAATAATTAAGTGATTATAAAAGAACTATAATGCCTCTTAATAACTAAAAGGTATTATAGTTCTTATTTTTAGCAAAGTCAATGTTAGACTGCTAATTTTCACAAACAATTCACATTTGCTATTATAACACTATCTTTTTAGTTGGAAAAAAACTACATTTTTATTATCTCATAAACATTTCTCCCCAATTTTTCTTTTTAATATCTTGCCTGCGTGTAAACTCGCAGGCACAAATTTGCGCTTTTCCCTCTTACTGTTCTCTATTATTCAAACACTAGTTTCTTTCTTCTAGTGTCTCGCTATTAGGGAACAGGTTTACAAATATAAAGCTACGCGGAAACCGACGCCGGAGTCGCTGCTGATGCCGGGACGGCCGTAGTTGCGGTAAGAGGCTGGATAGTTAGAGCCAGAATTGCCGTAGTAGCCTCCCCTGCAAACTCGGTAGTCGGAACTATAGGCCTCCATTGTCCATTCATATACATTTCCTGCTAAGTCATAGATATTTTTTTCTGCATAATATCCTGTTGATTCT
>CAYPES010000032.1:0-8258 GCA_964409925.1 uncultured Clostridium sp.
TAATTTAGTAACAGACTCTCTTCCAGCAATAGCCTTAGGACTTGAAAAAGAAGAAGAGAATATAATGAATAGGCTACCAAGAAGTCCTAAAAAAAGTTTATTTTCAGATGGATTATGGTGGAAAATTATAATAGAAGGATGTATGCTCGGAATATTTACCTTGCTAGCTTTTAGTATAGGAAATAAACTATATTCGATAGAAGTTGGAAGAACAATGGCTTTCTTGTCATTAGGAATGTTAGAATTAGTACACAGCTTTAATATAAAAAGTGAAGAAAGTATCTTCAAAATAGGCATTTTAGAAAACAAATATCTAGTTGGAGCATTAATATTAGGAATAATATTACAAGTTGGAGTAGTACTTATAAGGCCATTAGCAGAAATATTTAATCTAGTTCCGTTGAATGGAATTCAATGGTTATATACAATTTTAATAGCAATAGCACCAATTCCAATAATGGAAGTACAAAAGGCTGTAAATGGCTATAAATATGGTAAAGTTGTGTATGCTAAAGTTACAAGATAATGTTTTTTTGCTTAAAATTTTATAAAAAATTGCTTTTAAGAGTTTTTATCAATTCAACATGAAAGTCCTCAGCATAAAACAATTATTTTGAATATGCTAAAGATAATTATATAAAACCAGTTGACAATTATAATATGTAATGGTATCTTTTAGTTATAAAGTATAAATAATATTTATTATAAAATTTAAACGAAAAAGTAATCGAGGAGATAAAATGTTGAAAACAAATGCTAAAAAGAATATAAGAAGATTGATTGCAATTATAGTATTAAGTGCTATTCTTTTAGTTGTTAATATAAATGTTGCAATGGCTGTCAATGATGTAAGTTCAAATATAGAGAAAGAAAAAAAAGATAGTACTGCCTCAAACTATGTAGATGATATAAATGATGAAGCGGAAGTGTCAAATGCTATAAGAAATCTGATACTTACGATAAATTCGGAGGGTATGAATAAGAACTTATTATCACAAATACTTAACCTATACACTCAACTTGCAAAAAGCTATACAAATACTGAAATTGTAGAAATGATAGAACAACATAGAGACGAATTTGAACAAAATAATGTTAAAATGGACAATATAGATAGTGTAACAAATTTATTAAAAATAGTTGACACAAACAAATTAAATAAAATAGTGTCACAGATTGATGTGAATGAAATATCAGCGAAAATTGAAAATGGAGAAAATATACAAGCAATTTTAAATTCTATTACAGGAACAATGACACCTGTTGAAAAAGTAAATTTTGTAATGGACATATTACTATCAGCTCAGATAGTAAAAGCAATTGCGATAATACTTATTGTATTATTTATATATAGAACATTACTAAGATGTGTAATTTATAAAAAAGCAGGAAAGAAGGCATGGGCGCCATTTATACCAATATATAGAAATGTAGTTATGTTAAAAATTTGCGGAATGAGTCCATGGTGGCTACTATTATTATTAATTCCGGTAATAGGATGGATTTTATTATTTGTTGTATCAGTAGCTAGCAAGTTTATGTTAGCAGAAGCTTTCGGAAAAGGTACAGGATTTGCTTTTGGATTGTGGTTATTAGCACCAATATTTGAAACTATGATAGTATTTTCAAGAAAAACAAAATATATTGGATTTTAAGAATAGTAAATTTTTCCAAAAAACTTGCACATTTTAATTTTATATGATATATTGTTAACTAATAAAATTTAATTATTTAGTAGATATTTTCCTTCTTAAAAAGGTACAGTGTCAAAAAATATTAAATCGATTTTTTAAGAAGGAGGTAAATAAAATGGCAGACAAAACTTTAGTTTGTAGTGATTGCGGCAAAGAGTTTGTTTTTTCAGAAGGAGAACAAGCTTTTTATGCAGAAAAAGGTTTCACAAATGAACCAAAAAGATGCCCAGATTGTAGAAAGGCAAGAAAAGAACAAAGAAGAAATTCTAGAAAAAACGCCTAGTTGTTCTAGTTTAAAAGAATATAATAATAAAAAAATGGAATACTATATAATAGTTTCCATTTTTTATTTATATGAACTATTTATCGACAGGTGTTACTTCTGGTTCTTGAGGATTAGAAGCTTCAATTGCTGGCAATTTTGAAGTACAATTAGGACATCTAGTTGCTTTATATTTGATTTCTGTTAAACAATAAGGGCATACTTTAGTTTCTGGCTCTGCTACAACAGGCTCACTTTCAGTTTTTCTGTATTTTTTTAACTTACCTTTTTTATCTATAGAATTAACGAACTTATCATTTAAATCCTTTAATTTATTAAGCTTGTTAAGATATCTAACAACAAGGAATATAGAAAAAGATATAATTAAAAAATTAACAATAGTAGTTATGAAATTACCGTATTTTATAGAAGAACTACCAATTGTGAGTACCATATCAGAAAAATCAATTTTACCAGTTAATACAGATATACAAGGCATAATCATATCCTCAACTAATGATGTAACAATCTTTTGAAAAGCAGTTCCCATTACAACACCAATTGCTAAGTCCATAACATTACCTTTTGTGGCAAATTCTTTGAATTCTTTTAACATAATACATACATCCTTTCATTATTAGTATATTGATAGAATACAATAAATAACAATAAAAGTCAAATTAAGACAAAATAAGTATATAAAAATGTAGAAATATGAAAAAACTTGCAAATATACGTTCTCAGATACTTGAAAACCAAAAATTATCGTGATATAATAGCATCTGCGATAAAAAAAGAAAAGAGGAGTTAATTTAAAATGAAAAGTTTAAGAAAAACTAAAATTGTAGGAACAATAGGACCAGCTAGTGAAAACAAATTAGAAGAATTGTTTGATGCAGGTCTAAATGTAACAAGAGTAAATTACTCACACGGAAGTTGGGATGAACAAAAAGAAAAGACAGAAAAAATTTTAAAACTAAGAGAAGAAAAAGATATTCCTGTTGCACTATTATTAGATATGAAAGGACCAGAAATAAGAACTGGAATGCTATATACAGGTAAAAATACAAAAATACAACTAAAAGATGGTCAAAAATTTACATTAGTAAATGAAGAAATTACAGGAGACGAAGAAAAAGTTTCTGTAAGTTATAAAGAACTATATAAAGATGTAGAACCAGGAACAAAAATATTAATAGATGATGGCGCTATAGAGTTAAGAGTTGACGAAATAGTAGGAAAAGATATAGTTTGTACAGTAATTCATGGAAATGGATTAGGAAGTAGAAAAACAATGAACTTACCTGGAACAGTAATAAGATTACCAGGATTAGCAGAAAAAGATATAGCAGATTTAAAATCAGCTTGTGAACATGGATATGACTTTGTAGCTATTTCATTTGCAAGAAATGCTGAAGATATTAAGAATGTAAGAAAAATATTAGATGAAAATGGTGGAAAAGACATTCAAATAATTACAAAAATAGAAAATGTAGAAGGAATTGCAAATGTAGACACAATAGTAGACTTAGCAGATAGCCAAATGATTGCTCGTGGAGACATGGCTACAGAAACAGATTTCACAGAACCACCTATAATGCAAAAGAAACTTATAAAAATGTGTAACAAACAAAATAAACCAGTCATAACAGCAACACAAATGCTAGAATCTATGACACATCAACCATTACCAACAAGAGCAGAAGCAAGTGACGTTGCAAATGCAATATTTGACAGAACAAGTGCGATAATGCTTTCTGGAGAATGTGCACAAGGAGAATACCCAGTTGAGTGTGTTAAAACAATGGTTAAAATAGCAAATAGAGTAGAACCAGAAATAAATTACTGGAAGAGATTCGATGAGAATGAAAACATTGAATTAAAAACACTGGAAGAAAACGTAGCTTATGCAACATGTGTAACAGCTAAAAATATGAAAGCTGATGCCATTGTATGCTATACACATACAGGAAATTCTGCAAGAAATTTAGCCGGACTTGGAGCAGCTTGCCCAATCTTAGCAATAACAGATAATAAAAGAACATTTAATCAATTAGCACTTGCTTGGAATGTATACCCTGTTTATATTCCTGCACAAGAAACAGTAAATAAAACAATTGAATGTGGAATTGAAAAATTAAAGAAACAAGAAATACTTGAGAAAGGTGATCTTGTTATAATTGCAGGTGGAGATCAAATAATGAAAGATACAGAATCATCTGTAAATAAAACACTTGGGGGAGTATTAAAAGTTTAATTAAATAGACAACACAAAAAAGAAAGGTTTATAGTATAGTGACCTTTCTTTTTTGTTATGCAAACTATGAATTATTAACAATCACAACTTTTCTCTTGGTTATCACAACATTGGTTTGCATTACATACATTCATTCCCTTCAAGTAGAATTTCTTTTCAGCCATTTTATCTTGTACACCTCTTAATGCTTCACCAAATCTCTGGAAATGAACTATTTCTCTTTGTCTTAAATATCTTAGTACATCTACAACATCTGGTTCATCAGCGCATAAATCTATAAGTTTTTCATATGTTGCTCTTGCTTTCTGTTCTGCAGCCAAGTCTTCTTGTAAGTTTGCTATTGCATCACCTTTACAAGCTAAACAGTTTGCGTCAAAAGGAACACCTGCTGCTGATTGAGGATAAATATCCACTCCATGATCTGTGTAATATGGTCCTAAACCGGCTCTCTTTAGCTCATCTGGGCAAACTCCTTCTGTTAATTGATGTACTAGAGTACCAACCATTTCTAAGTGAGCTAATTCTTCTGTACCAATATCATTTAAAGTTGCTTTAGCTTTTTGGTCTGGCATTGCAAATCTTTGAGATAGATATCGAAGAGAAGCTGCAAGCTCTCCATCAGGACCACCATACTGAGAAATGATAACTTTTGCCATCTCAGGATTTCTTGTTTTTATATTGATAGGGTATTGTAACATTTTATTATAAGTCCACATTATAATTCACTTCCTTCCCATGGCCATGGTTCTTCTAGCCATCTCCAACTATTGCAAGGGAAATATATGCTAAGTGGGCCATAAATTCTTTGATATTTATCTGATAAATCTCTTAATTGCTGAGAATATTCTCTGTGTAAGCATAAAGCTTTCTGATCATCAGGGTGAGTATTTAAATATTCTCCTAAATCAGTTATTGCAAATTTTAAACATCTTATTTCAGTTAATATTTTTTCGCCAATTTCATCTCTTTTTTTGCAACACATTTGGTCACAACAACAATCAAAACTTGCTGTATTATATCCAAATTGAGCATTTATACCTGTTGGTTCATAGCTACATTCATTATTATTTAATAACATGCATTACACCCCTTTCCAATAGTATTTCTACTTCTTATATATTCTATATCTTCAATACTCTGGCATGGATAATAAGGGCTCACAAGCTCTGGAAATATTGTTCCATTTTCTAATCCACAGCATGGGGTAAAGGTATTAGTCATCATTTGGATAGGGACGTAACTTTGACCAAGCATTGGGTTGTAAGGAAATACATTTTCTTCTTCATCAAAACCACATTGACATTTGTCAAACATATCATTACATCCACAGCTACTATAGCTTAGCACATTGTCGCAGATTGTTTCTAGCGCAGGATTTATTTCTGTATTGCAATTGTTTTGCATGCGACAACAGCAGTTCTTATTACAACATCTGTACATTAATTTTTCCTCCTTTTTGTTGAAACTATTGAATTTGCTTCATATTGCATTTTATGCAATTGCACCCAAAAAAGTTACAAAATAATCGTTTTATGTTTAATTTTAGATTATATATAATTAGCTCATGAATAATATTTTTATAAAATATCGCAAGCTCAATATCGAGCGCACGTAGAGCATGTGACGACACGATATTTCGGCTCATTTTATAAAAATATTATTTATGAGCTATTATTTTTTATAATTTTAAACATAAAATGATTATTTTGTAACTTTTTTTATTTTTGCAACTCTAAGCATTGATATAAAAGCTTTTCTAATTCAGTAGTATCAATAATAGATTTTATACTAGCATCTAGAAGAGCTTTTGCATCAACATTTTGTAAATTAAGAATGTAATGATTCTTTAATGCAAGTTGTCTTAAAAATTCTCTAGTAGTACGGCCATTGCCTTCTCTAAATGGATGAAGAACATTTAATTCTGCCCAATAGTAAGCTAATCTTTTTGATATCTCTTCCTTTGCAAGTCCAGATAAAAAATTTTCGTTTTTTAATTCGTTTAATAATCTTGTTAACTCACTTTCAATGTACTCCCATTCTGCAAATTGAAAATAATCTTTGGCAATATTTTCAGTTCTAAAAAGTCCTGCAAAAGTGTATATATCTTCAAACAAAAATTTATGAATACTAACAAAATGATTAACGTCAAAATTTCCAGTGATGCCTTTTTTATTTAAAGCCATAAGTTTTAAACCTATTACACTAGTTTCGTAATTTTCTAATGCGACAGGGTCTTTTATATTTAATTTATTAACTAATGTATTGGTTCCTTTATAGCAATAAACAGAGTTTTTACTTTCGTACATAATAAATATCCTTTCAAATAAAAAAATGATATATAATTCAGAAAATATCGTAATTGAATTTATATATCATTGATTAGTTTATATATTATAAAATTGTGATTTTATAGATTGCATTGCATCTTCCATTGATATTTTATTATCTGCAAAATCGTTGATTAAAGAAATATCATTTGCGGTTAAGTTTTGATTTTCCATCTCCATAGACGTTTTTATATTATTTATCATTTTTATTTTTACTTCTTCAGGTATCATTTTATATCTCCTTCCAACATAAAATCACCACATATCTATTATACCACAAAATGACGAAAAATACTAGTCTAAGTTATTTAAAATGTTTGGTAACATTTGCTTTTTTCTAGAAACTACGTTGTTTAACATAGCTGTATGATTTTCTAGATTTACACCAAATGCTTTTTCAACTGTGTTTGCTTTGTTTCCTATAGCAATAATTTTTGAATTTGCATTTAATATATCTGTTGCAGCAAACATATAGAAGTCTAAATTTTTATCTTTTATTTCTTTATTGATGGCTTCTTCTAATTCAGTTTGTCTACTAAATACAGAATCTAAATCAACAGCATTTACTTGAGATATTTCAAATTTTATGCTTTTATCATTAAATTCTTTAGAATCAATATTTATAACTTGATATGGTGTAAAATCACTTATATCAGTTCCTGCTTTTAACATTTCTTTACCATATGTGTCAATATCAACACCAGCAATTTGAGCAAGTTTTTGTGCTATAGCTTTATCTTGTTCTGTACATGTTGGCGATTTAAATAATAATGTGTCTGAAATAATTGCACTAAGCATTAATCCAGCTATTTGAGAATCTATTTCAACATCATTCTGTCTATATAATTTATAAAGAATCGTTGATGTACATCCAACTGGTTCAGATACATAGAATATAGGTTCAATAGTTTCAAACTTAATTTTATGATGGTCTACAACCATTTTTATATTTGCCTTTTCAATACCTGCAACACTTTGTGAAAATTCATTGCTATCAACCATAGCAACATTGCAATTTTCGTCAACACTTGTTAATGTTTTAGGTTCTTCAACTTCAAATGTCTTTAAAGCATATTTTGTTTCTTTATTAATATCTCCCAATTTATAAGCTGTTGCATCATAACCTAAAGCTTTTTGTAAATTTGCAAATACGATTGATGACATTATTGAATCTGTATCTGGGTTTGTATGACCAAAAACATATAATTTATTATTCATAATAATCTCCTTAAAAAAACATAATTAATATTAAGATACATAAAATTTTTATGCATCACTACTTAATTATACCACATTTTGGGAAAAACGTCAACTCATATTCAAACTAAGGATAGCATAAAATTGTTGAGTAGTGTCAATTATATTCTTGTTTTTTAAACTTAAAATATTCTTCTATTCGCCATCTATCTAGACAACATCTTGCTATTTTTTATATTACTTGCTAACATCATGGGGGTTTCTCCCAAGCCATAAACTAATACTAAATTTATCCATTTCTTTTGGGCTGTAATTTAAACTTTTATTACACTTACAGAACATTCTTTTTCTTTCCCTTAAAATAATAATTTCATATTTATTTTTCTCTTCAAACTTTTCTCTTAATGGTTTTATAATATCACTGTAATCTATTAAAAATACTGGATTTTCACCTAAATGATCCATCGCTAAATTACAATAATTTTCATCTATTGAAGAAGATAAATCATTTGATAAATTAT
>CAYPES010000033.1:0-8209 GCA_964409925.1 uncultured Clostridium sp.
TTTGCTAATCTCCTCTTCTGCTTCCGCTTTTTTACTACTAAATTGTTCTTTAGCTTCTGCAATCGCATTTTCTGCATCTTTTATTTTTTTCTCTGCATTTGCAAATTCTGTTTGTGCTTTCTTTTTATTCCTTGCAAGTTCTGTTTCTCCACTTGATACTTGTTCTTTTGCATAATTAATTTTATTTTCTGCATCTGTTAATTCGTCTTCTGCCTTTTTCTTTTCCTCATTATACTTATTTTGAGCATCGTTTAATTTTTCTGTTGCTTCATTTACTATCTCTTCATATCTTGTTTGCTTTCTTTCTTCTGATATTTCTTCAATTTCATCTTTTATATTAGAAATTAATTCGTCATACTTCTCATTATATGTTTCAAGCTCTATCGCTCCATCGGCAGTTACATATGCTACTGTATACACACTCATATTTATATTTTCTTTAGGAATGTACATATAATAATTTACTGTTCCTGAACCTAATTTACTTGTTCCTCTTGATCTAGATATATATTGAGGAGATTTTACAGTTCCTACTATTTTTATTTTATTGTTTTTTACCACACTTACTTCTTCGCTTGAATTCTTGTCTGTATCCTCACTTGCATCTTCTTCTGAATTTAGCACACTTGTTTCCATTTTCTCTGGATTTATAGTTATATACTCTCCTATGTTGTATTGAGTTCCAGATAAAAATCCTTCTTCTACTACACATTCGTCAGAATTATCTGGTAATTTTCCATCTAGCAAAGTAATTTTATTTATATCTTCAGGAATCGATTCTATTTTTATTACAATATCTTTCTTATCTGTATTTATACTAGCATCAAAACTATATGCAGGATTAACTTGACTAACGCCTTCTATATTTTTAAGTGCATTAATATCATCATAAGTAAGTCCTAAAGTAGATATTACCTCTATATCCATCATATTTTGCGCATCAAAATATTCGTCTATAGCTTCTTTCATATCCGGACTTGTCGCTTGCATTCCAGCAAAAAAGCCGACACCTAATAATACGATTAATAATATTGATAAAAATCGCTTAAACGTATTTTTTATTTGTCTTATGCTATCTTTTAATAGAGATTTTTTCATAAACCTTCCTCTCTTTTATCAAAAAATCCAACCCCTTATACTTCTTCAACATAAATATCATCCACTACAGCAACAACAGTGAATTTATGCAAATTCTTTATATCCTTTATTTCATCTAATTTAGCATATCCTTGTACTTGTTCCTTGGCCTGTTTTTGTGTTTCTTTTAATTTATTCTTCTCTTCTTTTTTTAAATACTTAAATTCTACCATTACACTTGAATATCCTTTTTCTGGTTCCCTTGGTATTAGCAATATATCTGGATATTTTCCTTCAATTTCAAGTTCTGATTTTACAAAGTACACTTTTAAATTCATAGATATGCAATAAAATATTAACTTCACATATTTTTCATCAAACCTTTGGAAATCCCTATTTGATAGTTTTTTTAGATACTCTTGTAATATGTTTGTTATTACACTTATTTTTCCATCTAGTGCTATTTCCCTCGTCATATCTGTATATTGATTCTCTGATATTCCAAATTCAGTCTCTTTCTCAAGTGTTTCCATAAAGAAATCTGAGTAAATGGACTTCATTACATTGTTTGGTATTACAAGATGAGGTCTTCCAAATTCCTCACTATCTGTTGTTAGATAGCCTAAATAGTACAAAATTGATACTAAATCTTTTTCTGTAAATTCCATAGCAGGATTGAATTTTTCTGTTATATCGCTTGTTATTCCTTCTCCTGATACAGTTTTTTCTATTACTTTTGCTTTTTCATTTCCAGTGCATAGATTTAACATATTTCCAAGTTTACTATAGTCACTTGCAATATTTACATCTACCAATCCTTCTGGCACTTCTTTATTTCTTACATATTCGTTTAAAAAGTACAAGCACATGTTGGAATTGTATATTTTATCTTTTGCTTTATTGGCAAACTTATAACCATCATAATTTTCTTTCATTATTGGCTTTATTTTTTCTTGTTCTTCTTTGGTTATATTTTGGCTATCCATTAAATTGACTAGCTCATTTTCTGTAAAGCCCATCATTGCATTAAACTCACTATCTCTTGTTATATCTTTTCCTACATTGAAGCCAGAAGTTAGGCTATCTAAAGTGATTGGTGCAACTCCAGTTATAAATATTCTATCTACAACAGTTTCTGTACCTTGTTTTAATATTTCATACCATTTTCTTACTTTTCCATTTTTTGAAACTAGATTTCTAAAATCACCTGTATGAAATCCTAGTAATTCATTCGCAAAATGATCATATTCATCTATTATCACGTATATTTTTCCATCTTGTTTCTGCAACGAGAAGGATATAAACAAACTATTTAAAATATCTTCCGCTGTTTGATTCTCGTTTATATAAAAATCAATTCCATATTTTGTTACAAATTCTCTTATCGATTCTGTTGCTTTGTTTTTAAATCCTTGTATAGTACTTTCGACTGTTGTTGTATCTATTCCCGAGAAATTAAATCTTAATATGTGATAGCTATTTTTTAGTATTGTTGGATTTTTACCTATATATGTTTCTCCAAATAGTTTTTCAAATTTATCTTTTTTTCTTATATCATAATAATTTTCTAATACACTTGCAAACAGCGTTTTTCCAAACTTCCTTGGGCGCAAGAACATTATATTAGGTGCTGCCAAATTTTCTAACTTTTCTATATATGAGGTTTTGTCTACATATTCATAATTGTCTTCAACAATTCTCTCATAATTGCTTATTCCATAAGGTAACTTTTTCATTCAATTTAGCCTCCAATTCTTTTTTATATTTTATTAAATTTAAGAGGTATATTTTCCCAATAAAATTATATCATTTATTTTAAATTTTTCAACAATTATGTTGTTATATTAGCATTTTCTACACCAACTATGTCTTGTATTTCCTCTAAAATCTCTTTTGTAACATATAATCCACCTGCTGGATCTTGTCTTTCTCCATTTATTATTTCAACTTGTATATTATTTTTGTCACCTGAAAAGAATTTCAAGGCTCCTCTTAGTCTATCTTTTTTGTTATCATCTAGATTAGTAATATTTATTGTTAGAGCTTGTTTTTTTTCGTCTCCAAGTTTTTTTATTTCTCTTGCCACTATCTTTGTTTCTTCATCTTCTCTTACACTTAGTCTTCCTTCTACTAACACAATATTTTCATCTATTAGTTCATTAGAACATTGCATATAGCAGTTTTCAAATACTATAATTTCACAACTTCCATACAAATCTTCTACTGTTACAAAAGCCATTATTTTGTTGTTTTTCGTATACTTCTTTTTTACTGAAGTTATTATTCCTGCATATTTTACAAACTGTCCATCTTGTATTAATCTTACATTTCCTCTATTATCTATTAATTCTGGATTATCAATTGTATCTTTTGATAATTCTTGAGCCTCTCTTATTTGCAATGTATTTATATTTGTTTTTTTAGCAATTTGTTCCCTATATTTTTCTAGAGGATGTCCAGAAATATATATTCCTAGCATTTCTTTTTCCATTGATAATAGTTCTTGGTCTGTATACTCTTTTAATGTTGTATATTTATATTTTAATTTTTCCAAGCTGTCATCTGTTCCACTTTCTTCTTGCGATCCCATATCAAACATAGACACTTGCCCTTGTATATTCTTTCTAGAAGATCCATTAATGGTATCAATTATGTCTTCAAAAGAAGCCATTAAAGTACTTCTTGTTTCTGCAAAATTATCAAAAGCTCCTGCTTTTATAAGACTTTCTATACACTTTTTATTAACAGACTCTCCTTCCATTCTTTCACAGAAATCAGTAAAGCTTTTATATTCTCCATTATTTTTTCTATTTTCTACAATAGCATCTACAGCTCCAATTCCAACATTTTTTATACTTCCAAGTCCAAATCTTATTTTTCCATTATCAACTGTAAATTTGGTATAACTTCTATTTATATCTGGTTTTAGGATTTCAATTTTTAATCTCTTACATTCGTCTATGTATTCTGGAATCTTATCCAAATTTCCTAAAAAGCTGTTTAGCATTGCAGCCATAAATTCTGTTGGATAGTATGTTTTTAAGTATGCTGTTCTATAAGAAACAACTGCATAGCATGCTGCATGTGATTTATTGAATGCATATTTTGCAAATTCTGCCATTTCGTCAAATATCTTATTAGCAGATTCTTCATCTATTCCATTTCTTACACAACCTGGAACAACAACTTTTCCGCTTTCATCTACTTGTCCATGTATAAATATTTCTCTTTCTTTTGCCATTACATCTAGCTTTTTCTTTCCCATTGCACGGCGTACTAAATCTGCACGTCCTAGTGAATATCCAGCTAGGTCTCTTACTATTTGCATAACTTGCTCTTGATATACCATACATCCATATGTTACTTTTAATATTGGCTTTAAAGCCGGATGTGTATATACAGCATGGTCTGGGTCTTTTTTATTTGCTATATATCTTGGAATTTGATCCATTGGACCTGGCCTGTATAAAGAAACACCAGCAATTAAATCCTCGAGGCAATCTGGTTTTAATTCCTTCATGAAGTTAGTCATTCCTTGACTTTCAAATTGGAATATTCCCATTGAAGTACCTTCTTGCCATTGTTTATATACCTTTTGGTCATTCATATCTTTATCAAATTCTACATCTATTCCTCTATTTTGCTTAACTAAATTAATAGTATCCTGAATAACTGTTAAAGTTCTTAGTCCTAAGAAATCCATTTTTAGAAGGCCTAATTCTTCTAGAGTAGTCATTATGTATTGTGTAGAAATCATTCCATCCCTTACATATAATGGGACATATGTTACGACAGGGTCTTTTGTTATAACAATTCCACAAGCATGTGTTGAAGCCTGTCTTGGCATGCCTTCTAAAGCCATTGCTATATCTAATAATTTCTTGGTCTCTGGATTATTTTCATATTCATCATTTAATTCTTTGTTTTGTTCTAATGCCTTTTTTATGGTTATATGTATTTCATTTGGTATCATTTTTGCAAGTTTATCTGCTACTGCGTATGGTACATCTAAAACTCTTCCTACATCACGGATTACCATTCTTGCAGACATAGTTCCAAACGTAATTATCTGAGAAACATGGTCAGCCCCATATTTTCTAGAGACATAATCGATTACTTCTTGTCTTCTTTCGTAACAAAAGTCAACATCAAAATCTGGCATGCTTATTCTTTCTGGATTTAAAAATCTTTCAAAAAGTAAAGCATATTTCATTGGATCTATATCGGTTATCTCTATTGCATATGCAACAATGGAACCTGCTCCAGAGCCCCTGCCTGGACCTACTGGTATTCCTTGCGTTTTTGCATAATGAATATAATCCCATACAATTAGGAAGTAATCAACATATCCCATCTTTTTAATTACGCCTAACTCGTAGTTTTTTCTATCTATAATTTCTTGTGATGGATTTTCCCCATATCTTTTACGTATTCCATCATCACATAATTTTTCCAAATAATCGTAGTGAGTAGCAAATCCTTCAGGCACATCATAATTAGGCAAAATTGTATGTCCAAATTCAAAAGTGACATTACATTTATCTGCGATTTTTACTGTATTTTCTATTGCTTCTGGTACACCAGAAAAATAGTCTGCCATTTCTTCTGGCGATTTTATATAAAGTTCATCTGTTTCAAATCTCATTCTGTCTTCATCTGTAATTTTTTTGCCCGTCTGAATACAAAGAAGAATTTCATGATTGTATGCATCTTCTTTTTTTAAATAATGTGAATCATTTGTTGCAACTAACGGAATATCTAGCTTATGAGCGAGCTCTACAAGTTTCTGGTTTACTAAAACTTGCTCTCTTATTCCATTATTTTGTATCTCTAAATAATAATCTTCTCCAAATATATTTTTAAACCAAGAAGCAACTCTCTCTGCTTCTTCCATATCACCTTTTAATATAGCTTGTGGAACTTCTCCAGCTAAACATGCACTACAACAAACAAGACCTTCGTGATATTTTTCTAAAGTTTCTTTATCTATTCTAGGCTTGTAATAAAATCCTTCTGTAAATCCTATAGAAACTATTTTAGTTAGATTTTTATATCCTTCATTATCTTTTGCAAGTAAAATTAAATGGTTATATTTTGCATCTAAATTTGGATCTTTATCAGTTTTACTACGTGGTGCAACATATACTTCACATCCTATAATCGGCTTAATTCCATTTGCTAAGCATGCTTTGTAAAAGTCAATTGCTCCAAACATAACTCCATGGTCTGTTATGGCCATTGCCTTCATACCAAGTTCTTTAGCCCTAACTGGTAAATCTTTTATTCTATTCGCTCCATCTAATAAACTAAATTCACTATGAACATGTAAATGTACAAAATCTGGCATTTTTCCCTCCATTGAAGTCATAAACTAACATTTTGACTTCATTTCATTTTATTAAAATTTAAACAAATTTAATCCTATTTCATCGTTATGATATCTATCTACTTTTCCATCTATTATATTAATTATCATTTCACATGTAGCGCTTACAATCGCTGTTATTAAATTTTCTATATTCCATTTTCATTCCTCCTAAATATTTTTCGTCTCTATTACATTTCCGCCTACATCTTTCAACATGATTTAACTATTTTTTGTGTTGTTTTTTGGCAAAGTTATAGAACCTGGATTTGCAAAAACAACTCCATTTTCTTCTGTAATAAATCCTGTATGTAAGTGCCCATATATCATCATGTCTATATTTTCACTTGGCAATTTATCCATATTGTATTTATGCCCATGCGTAAAATAAACCTTAAGACCTCTTATCTCCAACAATAAGTGATCTTGAAATTTAAATTCTGAAATCATCTCATCAACTTCTGCATCACAGTTGCCTCTAATTACCTCAATTTTATCTTTTAATGAATTTAATATCTTGGCAACTTCCATTGGATCATAGTCTCTTGGTAATGGATTTCTTGGTCCATGATAGTATAAATCGCCTAACAAAATTATCTTATCTGCTTTCTCTTTTCTAAAAATTTCCGGAATCTGTTTTGCATAGTATGCTGAACCGTGAATATCTGATATAATTAATATTCTCATTTCTATTTTCTCCTCTCAATTTCGCATAAATATTATCAAAAAACTGATGATATTTCAATATAATTGTTCCCAATTTGTAGCTTACTTTTTAATTTTTTTAATTTTTTTATTGGAAATTTTTAAAATTTTTTCTATGTTTTTTCCATTGTACTTTCTTTCATTATTTTTTCTGCAATTTAGCAAACTATAGTCATAAACACTGTGACAACAGTATCTTTTTCTAGTTTTCCTTCTATGTCAATCAAGTTATTTTTATTTAATTTTCTATATGCATAGTCCGCCATTTCATTATATGCTTTTATTGCAATTATTTGCCTATCCATAGTTTCTATTTTAAATCTCGCTATTGATATGTTTTTAGAGCCTATTATAAATTTAAAATCTATATCTGTTATTATTTTTCCTATTAAAAATACTTTATTGAGCGCTTACATACTTTAATTCTATCCTAATATTTTCTGTTATAAAAACTTTATTAGGTCTTAACATTGTTGTTCTTGTATTTTCTTCTGTTTGTAACTCTCCAAATCTTATATCTGTTTCTTTATTTAGCCATCCTTTAAGTGTTGATGCTGGAATTCCTTTTTCTCTAGCAAATTGGCTTACTGTTAAATCCGAGTTTTGATATTCTGCCAAATATCGTTCTCTTTCCTTATCTGTATACTTTCTTAATACTGCATTTACCATATTAAAAACCTCCTATAATTTTTGATGTACTTATTTTACATCTCTAATTATAGAAGGTCTATACGCCTTTTTATCGAGCGCTTACCGCTATTAGTAGGCTTTCGCCTTCTAATGCTATTTATGTTATCTTATTATGTTATGTTCTTCTGATGCATCCCTTATACTCTCAGGGTTGCACTATTAAAGTGGGACGAGAACCGATGGTTTCTGCCGGAGGCGTCGGTAGGAGCGGTGTTGGTGCTGACAGAAGCTGGAAAGTCAGAACCTGAATTGTAGTAGTAGCTGCCACCTCTGAGAGCTCGGTAGGGGGCGTCGCTCGCCTCTTGGGTCCATTCAAAACAGTTTCCAGCAAAGTCATATATATTATTTGCTTTCCAATATTCACTTGAACCA
>CAYPES010000034.1:0-7858 GCA_964409925.1 uncultured Clostridium sp.
GCAATATCTTTTTATCTTATCTTTTTATCTTATCTATTTTTTAATATTAATTTCCCTACTAAAAGTTTACACTAACACATTTTTACGGTTCAATAATGTAAAAAAATTATAATCCATAAATTTACGTTTATTTTTTATATTTTTTTACATACTAATACTATTTATCTTTACTATTTTAATTTTATTTTACTTATAGGTTATTTATTAACTTTAATATTTCTGTAAAACCTGTCTTATAAATGTTATATTTTTATTAAATAATTAAGAGGTGAATTTTATGGCAGTAGATTATAGTATTATTGGTTCAAGAATTAAACAAGCTAGATTAAAGGCTGGCTTAACGCAACAAGAAATAGCAGAGAAAATGAATCTTTCAGTTGCATTTATTAGTAGAGTAGAAAGAGGTACATCTCATATTAATCTTAAAAGATTAAGTGAATTTTGCTCTATTTTAAATATTTCAGAAGGTTATATATTAAATGGTGTATCTGATGAAGATGACAAATATTTATATAATGAATTTAATGATATTTTAAAGAAGTGTTCACCAGAAAAGCAAAAATTGATATACAAACTTTCAAAAGTGATTGCAGAAGATAATGAATAAACAGATGTCTATTATAGATATCTGTTTTATTTAATATATTTTCCATTTTTTATTGATAATACCATAACAATGTGGTAATAATATATATTGTTATAAAACATTTTTAAGGAGGTAAATTTATGGATTTTAAACAATGGAATAATTTCTCTAAAGGTGAATGGACAAAAGAAATTGATGTTAGAGATTTCATTCAAAAAAATTATACTCCATACACTGGAGATGAAAGCTTCTTATCGGGTGCTACTGATAAGACAAAAAAACTTTGGGATAAGGTTTTAAAACTCTATGATAAAGAAAGAGATAATGGAGTTTTAGACGTTGATACAAAAACTCCTTCTGGAATTAATAGATATGAAGCCGGATACTTGGACAAAGATTTAGAGGAAATTGTTGGTTTTCAAACAGATGCCCCATTAAAAAGAGCTATTATGCCAAATGGTGGTATACGAATTGTTGAAAAATCTTGTGAATCTTATGGTTACAAAGTTGATGATGAAGTTGAATATATTTATCATAATTTAAGAAAAACTCATAACGATGGTGTTTTTGATGTATATACTCCTGATATAAGAGCAGCTAGATCTCACCATTTACTAACAGGACTTCCTGATGGATATGGTCGTGGACGTATAATCGGAGATTATAGACGTGTTGCTCTATATGGTGTTGATGCATTAATAGATGAGAAAAAAGAAGAATTAGATATTCTTGATGTTGATGAATTTACAGAACATATCGTTCGTGACAGAGAAGAAATTGCAGAGCAAATTAAAGCATTACAAGATTTAAAGAAAATGGCTGCAAAATATGGATTTGATATATCACTTCCTGCTTCAAATTCAAAAGAAGCTGTACAATGGTTATATTTTGCATATTTAGGAGCTGTAAAAGATCAAAATGGTGCTGCAATGTCTTTAGGTAGAACATCTACTTTCTTAGATATATACTTTGAAAGGGATTTAAAAGCTGGAACCATAACAGAAGAAGAAGTTCAAGAACTTATGGATCAATTTGTTATGAAGCTAAGAATGGTTCGTTTCTTAAGGGCCCCTGAATACAACGAGTTATTTAGTGGAGACCCTGTTTGGGTAACAGAAAGCATTGGTGGAATGGGTGTTGATGGTAGAACATTAGTTACCAAGAATTCTTTTAGAGTACTTCATACTTTAGAGAATTTGGGTGCTGCTCCAGAGCCAAACTTAACAGTCTTATGGTCTAATAACCTTCCTAAAGGATTCAAAGATTATTGTGCAAAAATTTCTATTGCTACATCTTCTATTCAATATGAAAATGATGATCTAATGAGAGTAACTTTAGGAGATGATTACGGTATTGCTTGTTGTGTATCTGCTATGAAAATTGGTAAACAGATGCAATTCTTTGGTGCAAGAGCCAACTTAGCAAAAGCTCTACTTTATGCTATAAATGGTGGTAGAGATGAAAATACTGGTAAGCAAGTAACCCCAATGTTTGCTCCTATTACATCAGAATATTTAGATTATGATGAAGTAATGGCAAAATATGATCAAATGCTAGATTATGTAGCAAAAATCTATATGAAATCATTAAACGCTATTCACTATATGCATGATAAATATTCTTATGAAGCTTTAGAAATGGCATTACATGATAGAAACGTAATACGTACAATGGCTTGTGGTATTGCTGGTCTTTCAGTTGCAGTTGATTCTTTATCTGCAATTAAATATGCTAAAGTAAAAGTTATTAGAGATGAAACAGGTTTAGCAACAGATTATGAAGTTGAAGGAGACTTCCCTAAATATGGAAATGATGATGAGAGAGTTGACGAGATTGCTGTAACTCTAGTTAAATCATTTATGAAAAAACTAGAAGGTCATTACACATATAGAAATGCGAAACCAACGCAATCAATTCTTACAATAACATCAAATGTAGTTTATGGTAAAGCAACAGGAAACACTCCTGATGGAAGAAAAGCAGGTTCACCATTCGGACCTGGAGCTAACCCATTACACGGAAGAGATAGTTCAGGTTCATTAGCTGTAATGAACACTATCGCAAAACTTCCTTATGAATATTCAGAAGATGGAATTTCTTTCACATTCTCAATAACTCCTGGAACACTTGGAAAAGACGAAGAAACAAAGATAAATAACTTAGTAAGTATGTTAGATGGATATTTTATGCAAACAGGTCATCATATAAATGTTAATGTATTTGATAGAGCTTTATTAATAGATGCAATGGATCATCCTGAAAAGTATCCACAACTTACAATTCGTGTTTCAGGCTATGCCGTTAACTTTGTAAAACTAACAAGGGAGCAACAATTAGATGTTATCAACAGAACAATCCATGAAAGAATATAATTTAGACACTATCACCTGCCCTATTCATTCATTTGAAACATTTGGTGCAGTTGATGGTCCAGGTATTAGATTTGTAATCTTTACTCAAGGATGCAATTTAAAATGCAAATATTGCCAAAACAGAGACACATGGTGCCACCAAGGTGGCACCACATACTCTGCTCGTCAAGTTTTAGATAAAATAGAGAGATATAAAAATTATATAATCCCTTCAGGTGGTGGAGTTACAGTTAGTGGTGGTGAACCTTTATTACATTTAGAATTTTTAACTGCTCTATTTAAAGAATTAAAAAAGCAAGGAATTTCTACTGCAATAGATACTTCTGGAGTTTTCTATTTAACACCTGGAATAAAAGAAATTATCGATTTAACGGACTTATTTCTACTAGATATAAAATGCATTAATGATGAAATTTGCAAAGATTTAACAGGAGTTTCAAATAAAAAAGAACTAGAATTTGCAAGATATCTTAGTGAGCATGGAAAGCACATGTGGATTAGACAAGTTCTCGTTCCTGGATATACAGATAAAGAAGAGGATTTATTAAAATTAAAAGAATTCCTATCTACTCTAAAAACAGTAGATAAAATAGAAATACTTCCATATCATGATATGGGAAAATTTAAATGGGAAAATCTTGGACTAAAGTATCCATTAGAAGAAGTACGTACTGCTACAACTGAAGATGTAGAAAAAGCCAAAAAGATATTAGAAATATAGTATTTGTTTAAGCTTGCAAGTATGTTTTTATCAAATTCAAAATGAAAGTCCGCGGTCGGGACTAAGCTCCTCGAAAACGGACTTTCAGTTTCATTTTATAAAAATATACCTTGCAGGCTATTAACGATAATCTAAAAATTAAATACTTTTAAATTAAATCTAATACAATTCCACATATTACTCCTATTAAGTACAAAATAGTAGTAATCTTTATATTTTCTTTTACATGTTTATTCGATTTAAATAGCACTAAAATTCCTATTCCAGATCCTACTAATAAACCAGCAATCATCGAACCAAAGCTAATTAAATTCGACAAATATAACTCTGTTATTATTACAGAACCTGCACAATTTGGAATTAGGCCAAATAAAGAAGATACTAATATACCCATAAAAGGCACACTTGCAATAGCATTTGCAATATTATCTTCTCCAATAAAATAGAGTATTAATTATAAATGTTATAATAATTATAAATACTAAAATATTAATAGTGTGCTTAAGTGCCGATTTGAATATTCCATGTTCGCAGTCACAATGATCGTGCTCACAAATATGTCCTATAGCCTCTTCTGTTTGTTTTGCTTGTTGATTGCTCTTTTTTACTGTTATAGAGTGAATAGTATCAATCAAAAATCCAGCTATTACACCTATTACCAATTTAATTGCTAATATTTTTAAAATTAATCCTATTGGTGCTGCTTCTGATATTAAAATAGGTAGCATTTCATCTGAAGTAGATAAAAATACTGCTATTAATGTTCCCATTGTAATTATTCTACCTGCATATAAATTAGCTGCTGCTGCAGAGAAACCACATTGAGGAAAAATCCCTAATATTCCTCCTAATAATGGTCCTAGTTTTCCTGAGCTTTGGACAATTTTTTTAGTCTTGTCCCCAGTTTTATGTTCTAGATATTCCATTAATAAATATGCTAAAAATAAAAAAGGTAACAATTTGACTGCATCAAATAATGTATCTTTTATAACGTCTATCATTTTTTCTCCTACCATATAAATTTAATATTTACTATATTACCACACTTTTTTAAAATAATCAATCAGTATATTCGTTGATGCTAAGTTCCCTGCTTATGTTTTTTATTTTTAAAGCTCTATTGTTTTTTTATTTTTGGTTTTGCTATTAGTGAAGCTAAATATCCAAAGAATATTGCTGCTGCAATTCCTCCTGCACTCGCTTTTACGCCTCCAATAAATGCACCTAGTAGTCCCATTTCCTTTACAGATTCGATTGCTCCTTTTGCAAGGTTTGCTCCAAATCCGGTAAGTGGTACTGTTGCACCAGCTCCTGCAAAATTTATTAAATATTTATATATTCCTAATCCTCCAAGTATAGCTCCTACAGTAACAAAAATTACTAATATTCTAGCCGGTGTTAGTTTTGTCTTATCTAGTAATATTTGACCAATTATACAAATAGCTCCACCTGTTATAAAGCATCGTAACAATTGCATCCAATCAATACTTTGTATAAATTCCATAATAAACATTCCTTCCTTTTATATTTCAATAGATATAGCATGTGCTATTCCTGGAATAGACTCTCCCTGTTGCATACTTGTTGAATTCATAAGTGCACCAGTAGCCATTAATAATAATCTTTTTATTTTCTTTTCCTTTAATTGCTTAAAAAAGTAACCTGAAAATACTGTTGCTATACAAGCACATCCACTACCACCAGAATGCGTATCTTGTTTTTCTTTGTCAAACATCAAAACACCACAATCGTTGTAATTTGCATTTATATTATATCCTTTACTTTGAGCCATTTCTGCTAGTATTTCTTTACCAATATGTCCTAAATCTCCACTAATTATTGCATCATAGTAACTTGGCTTTCTTCCTGTATCCTGAAAATGAGCCATTAATGTATCTAATGCTGCTGGAGCCATTGCTGCTCCCATATTATTTGCGTCTTTTATTCCCATATCTACTATTTTTCCTGGCGTAATATTTGTTATATATGGTCCTTCTCCTGTAGAACTTAAAATTGCAGCACCTGCTCCAGTTACCGTCCATTGTGCTGTTGGTGGTCTTTGAGTTCCCAATTCTAAAGGAAACCTAAACTGTTTTTCCGCACTACAAAAATGGCTTGATGTAGCACATATTACATTATTAGCAGCTTTTCCATCTATAAAAACAGAGCCTAAGCACATACTTTCCACAAATGTTGAACATGCTCCAAATACTCCAAAAAAAGGAACATTTGTATCTCTTAATCCAAAATCAGACGATATACATTGGTTTAATAAATCTCCTGCGAAACAATAGTCTATATCTGTATTTGCTAAGTTAGATTTAGAAACAGCTAAATTAACTGTCTCTTTTATTATTTTGCTCTCTGCTTTCTCCCAAGATTTTTCACCCCAAAACTCGTCTTCCAAGCATTTATCAAAATATCCCGCCAATGGGCCATCCGCTTCTTTTGGGCCTACAATTGATGCTGTCTGCAATATAGTTGGCGGATTGTCAAAACATATAGTTTGTTTACCTATTTTATACATAATTTTATATCCTTTCTGTTCTCGCCCAACGGGTACGCCCAAGGGGGACGGGGTATTTTGGGCGAAATACAATAATATTTTATTTTTAATATTCAATTTTAGTCTTTAACTAATCTCCAGTTTCGCCCAAAATACCCCGTCCCCCTTGGGCGTACCCGTTGGGCAATTAAGCAAAAATTGATGCTATTATTCCTATGATTACTGATGCCGAAATTCCAAATACTAATACTGGTCCTGCTACAGTAAACATTTTTCCTCCAACACCCATAACATATCCTTCAGATTTGTATTCTATTGCTGGAGATACTATTGAGTTTGCAAACCCTGTTATTGGTACCAATGAACCTGCACCTGCAAATTTTCCAATCCTATTAAATATGTTTAGTGCTGTTAAAATAGCTGATATTGCTATTAATGAAATTGACACAACAGTTGATGCTGATGTATTATCCATTCCTTTATACATACAAAAATCCATTATTATTTGTCCTATAGAACATATTAATCCTCCTACCCAAAAAGCATTAAAGCAATTTTTTAATATTGGTGAATTCGGAGACTTTTTATTAACATACTCACTATATTCTCTCTGTGTATTTACTTTTTCCATAAAAAATTCCATTCCTCCTATTTTCTATCTCTATCAATCATAAAAGTTAAATCTACATCCACATAATACTCTGTTATTTTCTTTCCATTAATTTTAGCTTTTTGATTTATAATAGTTACTCCTGTTAAATAGTCTATAGTTTTTGAAGCTTCTGCAATAGTCTGCAATATTGCATCTTTCCATGAAACTGTTGATGTTCCAGTTATCATTAAATGTTTTTCCATACTACTTTCATCCTTTCAATTTTTTAGTTAAACTAAATTTTTCCTTATAAAAATAGCATTTCCCTTTTTTGCGAAATTATGCAAAATATATATTTTGTGAGAAAAAAATAGTTACAATTCAGTAAGCACTTACTTTTTATTGAGCGCTTACTAAAATTATAAAGAGTACATTGAAAATTATATAAAAATTTAGTAGTACAATAATTGATTTATTATACTACTAAATTCTGAATTAAAATAATTTACACACTAATCTTGACAAGATCGGGAGACCAAAGGCCTCCCTAGTTGTTATATTTAGTTTGACAAATTTTATTTCAAGTTCCAATGTCCGTTTGAATCCTTTGTACCGCTTAGGAGACTAGAGCTTAGAGAAACTACGGGACGAAGGCAATAGGTGTTGGTATACGAGCTGCCATCTGAGCGGAACAAGGAGTTGCCGTCCATGTACGCGTCCGCATAGCGCAAACCGAAACGCGCATCAGACGGATTGCAATCAGCAGAGCGCGAAGCAACCCAATATAAATTACTTGCTGTTAATACTGCTCCTGCTTCATCGTAATATTTATTACTATCATTAAAAGCTATATTATCATATAATGTTTGTGTTACTGTTAAATTATGATTTCCGTCGCTATCTGTCGCTCGTGTAGATTTTTCTGTTGTTGGTACTGTAAAACTTGTACTTGGACTTGCTTTGCTCTCTTTATATGGGTCTAGATTTGCTATTGTTTTATCTGGTTGGGTTACACTTGATGCATTAGCTTCCGCTACGTTTACTCCTGAGCCTATTTCATATTCATATAAGTTTGGATACC
>CAYPES010000035.1:0-7826 GCA_964409925.1 uncultured Clostridium sp.
AGAAAACATGAAAGAAGAAGCAAAAAAAGAAATAAAAACAATTGTATTACCAGAAAGTGAAGATTTACGTACATTAGAAGCAACTCAAATTGTTTTAGAAGAAGGATTTGCTAATATAGTATTAATTGGAAATCCTGATGACATTAACAAAATGGCAAAAGAAAATAATGTAGATTTAACAGGTGCACAAATAATAAATCCTGCTACTTCAGCAGATTTTAGTAGATATGCAAATGATTTATATGAATTAAGGAAAAATAAAGGTATGACTTTAGACCAAGCAAAAGATTTATTAATGTCTAATAGTAGATACTTTGCAACAATGATGGTAAAAGAAGGAGATGCTGATGGATTTGTATCTGGTGCGTCACATCCTACATCTGATACTCTAAGACCAGCTCTTCAAATATTAAAGGCTGCACCAGGAACAAAACTTGTTTCAGCATTTTTTGTAATGGTACTACCAGATAATCAATATGGAGAAGATGGAGTGTTTATATTTGCAGATTCAGGGCTTAATGAATATCCTGATGCAGATGCTTTATCAGAGATTGCAATATCTTCTAGCAAAAGTTTTAAAGAGTTGATTGGCAAGGAACCAAAAGTTGCAATGCTTTCATATTCAACTCATGGAAGTGCTCATTCTCCTTTAACTGATAAAGTTGTAGAGGCGACAAAGTTGTTAAAGGAAAAAGCTCCAGATTTAATTTGCGATGGAGAAATTCAATTAGATGCTGCAATAATACCAGAAATTGCAGAAAGAAAGGCTCCAGGAAGTCCTTTAAAAGGAAATGCTAATATATTAATATTCCCTGACTTAGATGCAGGCAATATTGGTTATAAATTAACTCAGAGATTTGGCCATGCTGAAGCTTATGGACCTTTGTGCCAGGGAGTTTCTAAAGCTGTAAATGATTTATCAAGAGGATGTTCAAGTAAAGACATTGCTGGGGTTGTAGCAATTACAGCAGTTCAAGCACAAAAGATATAACGTTACTAGATTCTGATTTGAATTAAAAATATTAATTTATTTAATTTATAAAAATTCGCCCAAAATTCCCCGTCCCTAATAGGCGAAATAAGGAGGTAAATATGAAAATTTTAGTATTAAACTGCGGAAGTTCTTCTTTGAAATATCAATTAATAAATATGGATACTGAAGAAGTAATGGCAAAAGGCTATTTTGAGAGAATAGGACATTATGACTCTTTTGTTACACATAAGGTCAATGGAGAAAAATACAAATATGAAGTAATTGCAAGAGACCATGGAGAGGCAATTAAATTTGTATTAAAACAATTTACAGATCCTAAATATCCAGTAATACAAGATTTAGATGAGATTACAGCGATAGGGCATAGAGTTGTACATGGAGGAGAAAAATTTAAGGAGTCAACTATTGTAACAGAAGAAGTAAAAAAAGGTATAGAAGAAGCAATAACATTTGCTCCACTACATAACCCCGCACACCTTCAAGGAATTAAAGCCTGTGAAGAATATTTGCCAGGAAAACCAAATGTAGCAGTATTTGATACAGCTTTTCATCAGACTATGAGCAAAGACCGCTATTTATATCCTATTCCATATGAGTATTATGAAAAATATGGAATAAGAAAATATGGTGCACATGGAACTTCACATAAATATGTATCTTTAAGAATTGCAGAATTGTTAGGAAAGCCTATTGAAGATTTAAAAATAATAAGCTGCCATATTGGTCAAGGAGCAAGTTTATGTGCTATTCAAGGAGGGAAAAGCATAGATACAACTATGGGACTAACACCTCTTGGAGGAGTTGCAATGGGTAGCCGTTCCGGAGATTTAGATCCATCTGTAGTTACATACTTGATGTCTAAAGAAGGTATGAATCCAGCACAGATGGAGCATATATTGAATAAAAAATCTGGATTGTTAGCTCTATCTGGAATATCAGCTGATAATAGAGATGTAGAAAGAGCGATAGAGCAAGAGGACGAAAGAGCAATCATGGCATTAAGAGAATATGATTATATTATTGCTCAATATATTGCAAAAATGGCGGTGGCAATGAATGGAGTGGATGTTATAACATTTACCGCAGGAGTAGGTGAAAAAGGACCTATTTCTAGAGCAGATATTTGTAGTCATTTAACATTTATGGGAGTTGAGATAGACGAAGTTAAGAATGACACAAAGAATGAGGAACTAGAAATATCAAAAGAGAGTTCGAAAGTAAAAGTTTGGGTTGTACCAACAAACGAAGAATTGATGATAGCTAGAGAAACTATGGCTTTGGTTAAATAATGCAATATAGTTTGCAATTCACAATCTATATTGGGATCCGCCGAAATAATTAATATTTTTATAAAATTTCGCACTCATATCGAGCGCACGTAACTCATGTGACGACACGATATTTCGGCTCATTTTATAAAAATATGAATTATTTCTGCTGAGTTCCATAATTCTATATTGTGAATTGTAATATAGCTAATAATTATAAGGAGGAAGAAATGAAAATATTAGTATTAAATTGTGGTAGTTCATCTTTGAAATATCAATTAATAAATATGGATACCGAGGAAGTAATGGCAAAAGGAACTTATGAAAGAATAGGTGAACAATCATTTGTAACTCATAAAGTAAATGGAGAAAAGATAAGATTTGACCATCCAGTAAAGAATCATAAAGAAGCAATTGATTTTATGAACCAGCTATTATTAGATCCAAAATATAATACAATAAAAAGCTTGGATGAAATAGATGGAATTGGACACAGAGTTGTTCAAGGAGCAGACTTATTTAAATCTGCAGTAGTTGTGGATGAAGATGTAATTGAAAAAATAGACGAATGTGCAACACTTGCACCAGTACATAATAAAGCTGCTATAACTGGAATTAGAGCAGCTATGAAATCAATGCCAGGAAAGACAAATGTAGTAGTTTTTGATACAGTATTTCATCAAACAATTCCAGAAGAGAGATATATGTATCCAATTCCATATAAATATTATGAGAAACACAAAATAAGAAAATATGGAGCTCATGGAACATCGCATTATTATGTATCTAGAAGAGTTGCAGAACTTTTAGGAAAACCAGTAGAAGAATTAAAAACCATAGTTTGTCATTTAGGGCAAGGAGCAAGCTTATGTGCTGTTAAGGGAGGAAAAAGCGTAGATACCACGATGGGACTAACACCTCTTGGAGGAATTCCTATGTGTGCAAGATCTGGAGATTTGGATCCATCAGTTGTTACATATATAATGAAAAAAGAAAATCTAACACCCGATGAAATGGAGTTAATGCTAAATAAAGAATCTGGAATACTTGGGCTATCTGGGGTTTCGGCAGACTTTAGAGATATTGAAGCAGAAGCAGCAAAGGGAAATAAAAGAGCTGAACTTGCAATAAACGCATATGCTTATAAAGTCGCTCAATACATTGCACAATATATTGTTTCTCTTGGAGGACTTGATGTAATAGCATTTACAGCAGGAATTGGAGAAAACCAATACAATGCTAGAAAGAAGATTTGCGAAAACTTAAAGTGCTTTGGAGTCGAAATAGATGAAGCTAAAAACCATGAATTCAGAGATGAAGGGAGAATTTCTTCACCAAATTCTAAAGTAGAAGTTTGGGTAGTGCCAACAAACGAAGAATTAATGATTGCTAAAGAAACTGCAAGTTTAATAAAATAGAATTAGATACAAGATTTTTATAGTTGCCTATCAATGATTTTACTGTCGATTATAACAATAAAGTTTACTTTTTAATAAAAAAATGGTATTATATGGAAAAATGCATAAAATAGTTTATTGGAGGTAAAAATATGAGAAATTTTGAAACAAAAAATTTAAAAATTAGAAAATTTGCAATGAAAGATGTAGAAGATGTACATAAAAATCTAGCTACTGAAAAAGAATTAGCTGACTGCTTAGGATACACCGTACATAAATCTATACATGAAACAGAAATAATGGTTGATTCATTTATAAAAGAATCTGAAATGAATGAGTTTATTTGGGCGATTGAAGAAAAATCTAGTTCAGAAGTTATTGGATTTATTAATGCTTTTGAAAGATCAGACATAAATAAAGTATGCAAATTTAAATTTGGAATTACTTTAAGCAAAGTAGAATCTGGTTATATGGAAGAAGCATTAAAACCGGCAATAGACTATTTACTTAATGAAAAAAAATTTAATGTTATTATTTCGGAATTTTATGACGGATGCGATAAATTAACCAAGATTAAACGTAAAATTTTAGAAAATGTAGGAATGCATGAAGAAGCTCTTCTACATAATAGAAAGATAAACAGTAAAACAGGATGTGCAGAAAATAAAGTTATATATTCAATTATTAAATAGTAAATTTGATCCCCGCAAAAGCGGGGATTTTCAAATGTAAAATGTTTTGCTTACAAATTAGCTAGAGGATTGTCTTCTACTGCATTTCGTATTTGCTCGTTGTCAACATGAGTATAAATTTCAGTTGTAGAAATACTTTCATGCCCTAACAACTCTTGTAATGCCCTAATATCAACATTTCCATATTTGTACATCAATGTGGCTGCAGTATGTCTTAATTTATGCACAGAATACTTGTTAGTATCGAGACCAGCTCTTAATAATTCTTGTTTAACAATATGCTGTACAGTTCTATTACTAATTCTTTCCAAACGTTCGCTTAAAAACATTGCATCCTCCGAACCTTTCTTAATACCTGTTTTAGGCCTAACGGCTAAATATGAATTAATAGCATTAATGCAAGCTCTATTTAAATATATTGTACGTTCTTTATTACCTTTACCAATTACATTTAATTTATTTTCAGAAAAATCAATATCCTTGATATTTATTCCGACCAACTCAGATAAACGCATACCACAATTCAAAAATAATGTTAAAATAGTATAATCTCGTTCTTTATTTCTATCATCATCACTATTAGCAACTTCTAACAATTTTTTACTATCATCTAGAGATAAATATTTCGGAATTCTTTTGCCTAGTTTAGGAGTTTCTAAATTCATAGCTGGATTTTGTGTAATTAATTTTTTCTGACTTAAATATTTAAAAAATACTCTAATACTTGCAGCTTTTCTAGCCCTGGTAGCGGGCTTACTCTGGAAAGTATTAGCTAAATAAAACAAATATGAATGAATATCATCCAAAGTTATTTTATTCATATCATCAAGAGTAAGATCATGTATATCAATTGCATCGATGTTTTTTTCATTTGTAAGTTTTAAATGATACATGATATATTTCAAAAATCTGTTAAGGTCATAATTGTATTCTTTAACAGTATTAGGAGATTTATTTAATATTGTTGCAGTATAATCTAAAAATGAATTAAGAAATTCAGGATTTCTTTCAGTATTAATCATGGTATTTTCCTTATATAACAAATTTAGGTTTTTATTTTCTGAAGTTACCTATAAACTACATCATTAAAATCATAAAAACATTATACTATATTTGAAAAAAAACAACAAGAGTAACAATTAGTAAGAGGAATATATAATATACTATCAAAAGCAAATTTTCAATAGCTTTATTAATAGAGATTAATAATAAATATATGTATTGATTTTTGCCTGTTTTGATAGTATAATCTTAGTGAAATTTAATTACGATAAAAGGAGATTTTTATAGTAAATTTCCTCCTGAGACTCAAGCATTAGAAAGATTGTACAACATTAAATGTTCTGATTTTTGGAACATTATATGCCAGATTACAAATGTGCAAAGAAGGAATTGAAAGGATAGGAAAAAAATATGATAAGCTTAGATGAAAATAATAAAAAGTTAGAATCTTTAAAGGATAGATTAATAGATGTAGGAGATTCTCTTTGACATAGCTGGCTTGGAAAAAGAATTAAAAAAACTAGAAAGTAAAACGATTGATGCTACTTTTTGGGAAGATTCTCAAAATTCTGGAAAAGTTCTAAAACAAATAAATGCCCTAAAATCTAAAACTGAAAATTATAAAAAAGTACAGGCAACATTCGAATACATATCAGAGTTAAATGAACTTATACTAGAAGAAATTAAATCAAATCCTGAGAATGATGAAAATTCAGAACTAGATAATGAAATAAAAGAAGTGATCTCTACAACTAATAACTTAGAAAAAGATATAGAAAAACTTGAAATTAGTACACTTCTATCAGGAAAATATGATGCAAACAATGCAATTCTAACACTTCATCCAGGAGCTGGCGGAACAGAAGCACAAGATTGGGTGTCTATGCTCTATAGAATGTACTGTAGATGGGCAAATGAAAATGGATATGAAGTAAAAGAATTAGATTATTTAGATGGAGAAGAGGCAGGAATAAAAAGTGTTACATTTTTAGTTTCGGGCTCTTATGCATATGGACATTTAAAAGGAGAAATGGGTGTTCATAGGTTAGTTCGTATATCTCCTTTTGATGCAGGAGGAAGAAGGCATACATCATTTGCATCATTAGAGGTTTTACCAGAAATTACAGAAGATATACAAATAGATATTAATCCGGATGATTTAAGAGTAGATACATATAGGTCATCTGGAGCAGGTGGACAGCATATAAATAAAACTTCATCTGCTGTAAGAATAACTCATATTCCAACTAATATTGTTGTAACATGCCAATCAGAAAGATCTCAAATACAAAACAGAGAGACCGCAATGAGAATGCTAAAATCAAAACTATTAGATTTAAAAGAAAAAGAGAATAAAGACACCATAGACGACTTGAAAGGAGTTCAGATGGACATTGCCTGGGGGAGTCAAATTCGTTCATATGTATTCTGCCCATATACAATGGTAAAAGATCATAGGACTGGTTATGAAGTTGGAAATGTCCAAGCAGTTATGGATGGAGACCTAGACGGATTTATAGATAGCTATTTAAAATTTAATACTAAATAATTTTGGACTTTATAAATAACATTTTTTATAAGATTTTGCACTTGTATCGAGTGTGCGTACTTCTCATACAACTACACGATACAGTGGCTGATCTTATAAAATAATATTTATAGAGTTTTTTTATTAGTTCTAAAATAGACAAGACCTGAATATAATTAATTATGTAATTATTAAACAAAAGAGGGAAAGCTAGTTCAAAAGATAATTGATTTTGCGAGGGTAAATATCATTTAAAATTTAATTAACTATTTGCTACAGAAAGGAATGGAGGATTTATATGGAGGATAGGAAAATAGTTCCTCAAAACAATAGTAATGTAATACAAAATTTAATATTAGAAAATAGAGAAAAGCTAACAATAACAGGAGTTGTAGATGTACTTAGCTTTGACGACCAAATAGTAATAGTCGAAACCCAACTAGGATTGTTAACTGTAAAAGGCGAAGACTTACGAATAAATAAATTAAGTATTGACAGTTTAGAAGTAATAATTGAAGGTCAAATTTTTAGCTTGGGCTATAGTGATGATGATATACGTAAAAAGAGTAGTAGTAGCTTATTAGGAAAAATATTCAAGTAAAGATGGTGAACCTATGGATACGGCAATTGTTAATCAAGCCTACTTATTTGGCATTTATGCCATTTGCGGAATAGTAATTGGAATACTCTTTGATTTATTTAGGATACTAAGGCAATCTTTTAAAACCCCTGACATTATTACGTATATAGAAGATATCATATTTGGAATTTTAACAGGAATTTTTTTAATATTTATGATATTCGTTTTCAGCAATGGAGAATTAAGATTTTATATATTTTTTGCATTAATACTAGGGCTTTCTATATATTTATTAACAATAAGTAAATACTTTATTAAATTTAATGTAAAAATAATTACCACAATAAAAAATATTATTATAAAAG
>CAYPES010000036.1:0-3737 GCA_964409925.1 uncultured Clostridium sp.
CGTTTTTCCAAATCACCATTTATTTTTATATCTTTTATATTTTTGTTTAATTCAGATATGCAATATTTTCTTAAAGCTAGTAATTTATTATTATATTCTTCTAAGTTGTAAGTAGCTATCTCAATAGCTTTTCCTAATCCAACTATTCCTGCTACATTTTCTGTACCAGATCTTTTTCCTCGTTCTTGATGTCCTCCATCTTGTACTCTCTCAAAATTTATTCCTTCCCTTACATATAGAGCGCCTACTCCTTTTGGGCCATAAAATTTGTGTGCTGACATTGATAACATATCTATATTCATGTTTTTAACATCTATTTTAATATTTCCTATAGCCTGAACAGCATCTGTATGGAACACCACATTTTTTGAATGAGCTATTTTCCCTATTTCTTTAATATTTTGTATCGTCCCAATCTCATTATTTGCCGCCATAATGCTAATTAATATAGTTTGATTAGTAATTATATTATTAAGTTCATTCAAGGCTATAAATCCATTCTCGTCAACATCTAAGTATGTTACTTTAAATCCTTTGGTCTCCAAATTTTTGCAGGTATTTAATACTGCTTTAGAGGTTATTATATGATTTCCTTTTTCTCTATTAGCATACGCAAATCCTTTAATTGCCAAATTGTCGCTTTCACTTCCACATGATGTGAAATAAATTTCAAAGGGTTCACAGTCAATGGAATGTGCAACCTTTTCTCTTGCTTCTTCTATTGCTCTTTTAGCTTTTCGTCCCATTAGATATAAAGACGATGGATTACCATATTGTATACTAAAATATGGTATCATTTCGTTTAAAACTTCTTTCTTTACTGCTGTTGTAGCAGAATGGTCAAGATATATTTCTTTCAATTTATCACTCCCTATTCTATATATTATATTCAAACTAATAATTAATAGTCAAAAAAATTGCCGTTACCTTTTTTTGGTAACGACAATTTTTTATTTTTTTGTAGAATCTTTCCATCTATCTACTTTAATATCTCTATATGTGTCCATTACATCTCTATATTTAGGGTACTCCTCTTCCCATATCATAGAAGGCACTTTTTCAAAAGCATTAGACATTTTCTCGGCTTCATGCAGAAAAATTACCTTTTCTTGTGGTGACATTTTATTATATTTTTTGGAGAAAATATATAATTTATCTAAATCCTCATTAGCCTTTATAAAAGACCAAAAGTCTTTTACTTCCATCCCAGCCATTTTAATTTGCATTATTGCAAATATAATTAATGACATAATGATAATTATTAGTATTACAATAACTGCAAACGCTTCCAATTTTCTCTTCCTTCCTTTGATACTTACGATGCTATATTTGAAAAGCAATTATTATTCATTAAATATTGCTTCAAATTCTTCTCCTGTTATTTTTTCTTTTTCTAATAAAACTTTTGCTACAGCATGTAATTTATCTTCATGTATTTTTAATATTTCTATTGCTTTATTATAGCATGTGTCTATTATCTTCTTCATTTCTTCATCTATTATTCCAGCTGTTTCTTCAGAATATGTTTTTTCTTGTGCAAAGTCTCTACCTAAAAATACTTCATTTTGATCAGATCCTAAAGTTATTGTTCCTAATCTTTGGCTCATACCATATTTAGTAACCATTGAGTTAGCAATTTTAGTAGCTCTTTCTATATCATTGCTCGCACCTGTAGATATATCATCTAATATCAATGCTTCTGAAGCTCTACCACCTAACAAAGATATTATTTGTTCTATCATTTCTGTTTTTGACATAAACGATTTATCTTCTGTTGGTTGATACATTGTATATCCACCAGCCATTCCTCTTGGAACTATTGATATTTCATGAACTGCATCCTGTGTTGGTAAAAATCTACTTACTACTGCATGACCAGCTTCATGATATGCCACTAATCTCTTTTCTTTTTCGCTTCTTACTCTTGTTGTTTTTTCTGGTCCCATTGTAACTTTAACCATTGCATCTTCGATTTCTCTTTCATGAATTTCTTTTAAATTTCTTCTTGCTGCAAGTAATGCAGCTTCATTTAAAATATTTTCTAAATCTGCTCCAGAAAATCCTGCAGTATTTTTAGCTATTATTTTCAAATCAACATCATCTGCTAATCTCTTTTGTCTAGCATGTACTTCAAGTATTTGTTCTCTTGCTCTTACATCTGGAAGGGATACTACTATTTGTCTATCAAATCTTCCTGGTCTTAATAAAGCTTTGTCAAGTACATCTGGTCTATTTGTTGCTGCTAAGACTATAACTCCCTCATTTGGAGCGAAACCGTCCATTTCAACAAGTAATTGATTTAGTGTTTGTTCTCTCTCGTCATGTCCTCCGCCAAGACCTGCACCTCTCTGACGGCCAACGGCATCAATTTCATCTATAAATACGATACAAGGAGCTTTTTTCTTTGCCTCTTCAAATAGATCTCTAACACGTGATGCACCAACACCAACAAACATTTCAACAAAGTCAGAACCACTTATTATGAAGAATGGCACTCCTGCTTCTCCAGCTACTGCTTTTGCAAGTAATGTTTTACCAGTTCCTGGTTGACCTACAAGCAATACTCCCTTTGGGATATGTGCTCCCATTTCTGTGAATTTTGTTGGATTCTTTAAAAATTCTACTATTTCTTCTAGTTCTTCTTTTTCTTCATCAACCCCCGCTACATCGTCAAATGTAACTCTATTCTTATCTGTTGGATTTACGACTCTGGCTTTGCTCTTTCCAAAAGTCATTGTTTTATTTCCACCTTGATTATTAGCCCCACTCATTAGCATAAACCAGAATACCAAGAAAATAACAAGTATTCCTATTGGAGTTAATAGTGTTAAGAAAATTGCCCATACAGATTCAGATTTTTCTGTAACTGTTATTACTCCTGTTTTCATATCTTCTTGTAAATTATCCATTAGATTATCTACACTAGGAATATTTACTTTTTTCTCTATATTGTCATTTTTTAGTTTAATATTTGCAGAATATCCATCTGCCTCTAGTTCGATTTTTTCAACTTGCCCAGCCTCTATCTTTGATATTAATTCAGAATAAGCAAGTTTAGTATTTGAATTTTCTAAGACTGTAGATATAGCTACTATTAAAATTATTCCTATTATTAGCCATACAGCTAATGTTTTTAAACTGTTCTTCAAAATTTTTCCTCCTTTTGCTAGAATTACATATCATAAATTCCAGACGTTTATCTTTCTTCTATTTTGTTTACATTAGTACAGTTTGCAATATATCATATTATTTCTATTATTTCAAGAGTTTCTCAAAATATATCTTTTTATTTTTTACCGTAACTTTAAAATTTTTATTTGGCATTAAATACTTATTTCCTATATTATTTCCACATAATTTTATAATATCCTCAACATGCTTTTTTTCTATTCCATTGGCAGTTCCGAATATTTTTTTTGTAATATATAATATTAGTCTAGTTTTTATAACATATTCCAATAAATTAAATTTTTTCAAATCTATTGTTATAAAAGTACTTTTTTCTTCTATCACAATATCTTCAAATGCCTTATTGGTTGTTTTTTCCATATATTCTTCTTCATCCAAAACAAGTTCCGATAATCTATCCATTGTCTCTATAATATTAGGATTGAATTCCTTTTGTATATATGGAATAAGTTCATTTCTTATTCTATTTCTTGTATATGTATTATCATTATTAGATTTATCATATTTTGGATATAATTTATTATCCTCACAATATTGTTCAATTTCAT
>CAYPES010000036.1:3747-7800 GCA_964409925.1 uncultured Clostridium sp.
ACATTTAATTAATGGTCTTATAAATTTTCCTTCTCTGTATGGTTTAATTCCACCAAGTCCTGAAACTCCGCTACCTCTTAACAAATGCATAAGTACTGTTTCAGCATTATCATTGCTGTTATGCGCTATTGCTATTTTATTAGCATTTACTTTTTGTGCTACTTCGTCAAAAAAAGAATATCTTTCATTTCTACCCGCTTCTTCAGTTCCAATTTTTTGTTCTTCCGCTTTTCTAAGTATATCCATATATTTAACATAGAATTCAATATTATGTCTCTTACAATAGTCTTCTACATATTCTGTTTCAGATTTTGCTTCTTCCCTAATCATATGATTCAAGTGTGCTACTACAATTTTTTCAATTTTTAATTGCTCCCTTAAGTAAAATAAATTATCTAGTAAGCACATTGAGTCAGGTCCACCTGATACTGCTACTACAACAATATCATTTGGATCTATTAGTTTGTATTTATTTACTGTATTTAGTATTGTGTCTCTTACCATTTAAGTTCCTTACTCTCTATATTTATCTAAATTTGCAAATTTCGTATATTGTCCAAGCCAAGCTAGCTCTACTGTTCCTGTTGAACCAGCTCTTTGTTTCGCAATTATTACCTCTGCTATATTCTTTTTCTCAGAATCTTCATTATAATAATCATCTCTATATAAAAACATTACAATATCTGCATCCTGCTCGATAGATCCAGATTCACGCAAGTCTGAAAGCATAGGTCTATGATCTGGCCTTGCTTCAACAGCTCTAGATAACTGTGACAATGCTATTACTGGAACATCTAATTCTTTAGCAAGTATTTTTAATGATCTACTTATTTCTGCTATTTCTTGCTCTCTGCTACTAGTTTTACCGCTTCCTTGTACTAATTGTAAATAGTCAATTATTACTAGTCCAATATCTTTTTCTAATTTTAATTTTCTACATTTTGCACGTATCTCCATAACAGATATTCCCGGAGTATCATCAACATATATTTGTGCTTGAGATAGTTCTCCAGAAGTTTCTGCAAGCTTACTTAATTCTTCATCATTTAGCTCTCCAGTTCTTACATTGTTACTATCTACTAATGCTTCACTGCATAGTATTCTGTTTCCGACTTGATCTTTAGACATTTCCAAACTGAATATTGCTACTGGCACATTTGCTCTAGTAGCCGCATATGCTCCTATATTTAAAGCAAATGCCGATTTTCCCATTGCGGGTCTTGCAGCTATTAGTATAAACTCAGAGCCATGCAATCCTGCTGTCATTTTGTCGAGGTCAATAAAGCCAGTTGGCACACCTGTTACATGTTGTTTTTGGTTATACAACTCTTCTAGCTTTGCAAACGATTCTACTAATATATCTTTAATTGATGTATATCCTTTTTGGCTTTTTCTTTGCATTACATCAAAAATTTTCTTTTCTGCAATGTCCATTACATCTTCTACGTCTTCTGTCTGTTCATATCCCATGCTTAAAATTTCATTTGCTGTTCTTATTAGATTCCTAAGCATCGATTTTTCTTCAACAATTTTTATGTATCTATCAACATTGGCCGTAGTTGGTACTTTATCTGGAAGAACAGCTATATATTCTAGGCCACCAACCGCTTCTAATTTATTCATAGAAGAAAGTTCTGCTTTTAAGGTTATAATATCTATTGGTTCAGCTCTATTATATATATTTAATATTGCCTCATAAATTATTTTATTATCTTCTCTATAAAAATCTTCTGGTTTTAATGTTTCTATTGCAGAGCTAACAGCCTCTTGGTCTGTAAGCATACTACCTATTACCGCTTGTTCTGCTTCAATATCTTGTGGTGGTACTTTGCCTAATTCCATAATTTTTCCCTTTCTTATAGTGTCTAATTAGAATTATAAATTCATATTTTTATAAAATGAATATTTATTCTGCGATTATATCAACTTTTAACTTTCCTATAACACCTTCATATAATTTAATATCAACAGTTATAGTTCCCAAATTTTTTATTGTATCAGATAGGTTTATCTTCTTTTTATCGACATCTATATTATAATCTTTTTTCAAACCTTCAGATATCTCTTTACTGGTAACTCCTCCAAATATTTTTCCATTTTCTCCTGCTTTTACTCTAACTTTAAGCATTATTCCCTTCAATTTTTTAGCAATTTCTTCCGCTTCTTTCTTTTCAGTGTCTTTTCTAAATTGATTTGATTCTTGCTTAGCCTTTAATTTGCTCATATTTGAATTGTTAGCTTCAACAGCTAATTTTTTTGGAAATAAATAGTTTCTTGCATACCCATCACTAGCTTCAATTACTTGATCTTTCTTGCCTACGCCCTTTATATCACTTAGTAAAATTACCTTCATTATTTCTTCTCTCCTTATTCTTTTAATTGTATATATTCTGTTACGATTCACATTGTTGCCTTATATATACCAATCATTTCTATAGTTATTGTGAATTGTAACTATATTTTACTATTTTATTTTCAATTTGTACACACATTATAAATAATTTGTGAAAAATTAGTAAAAAAAGACACATCATAATAGATATGTCTTTTGTTTACGATATTTCTGTAAAATATTCATTTATTCTATTTATTAATTCTTGTTTTACCTCTTCTTGAGTCATGCCTTCTATTTGAGCTCCTGCAACAGTTATATGGCCTCCTCCTCCAAGTTTTTCTAATATTAATTGAACATTTATGTCTCCAATAGATCTACCGCTTATGCAAATTTTGTCTCCCATTTTTCCTATTACAAAGGAAGCTGTTATATTGCTTATTGTTAGAAGTTCATCTGCAGCCTTGGCACATGTTATGTTTGCATCACTATCTTCTTTTTCATATATTGAAATAGCAATCGTATCGTCAATTAGCTCTGATTTTGATACTATTTCTGAAATTTTATTATATGTTTCTAAATCACTCTGGAACCATTTTTTTACTTTAATTATATCAACTCCACATTTTCTTAAATATGCTGCTGCCTCAAAGGTTCTTACACCTGTTTTAAAAGTAAAGTTTTTAGTATCCATCATTATTCCTGCATATAGTGCCTCTACCTCAAAATTTTCTAATTTTACCGTTTTTTCTGCATATGCTACTAATTCTGTTACTAGCTCACATGCAGATGATGCATACACCTCGTGAAAGGTTAATATAGCATTTTCAATGTAGTCTGTTCCCCTTCTGTGATGGTCAATAACTGCAATTTTCTCTGTTTTATCTAGCAATTCAGGAACTTCTACATAGTTCTTTTTATCTGTATCTACTACAATTAATAATGAGTTTTCATTTATTTTATTTAATGCCTCATTTTTATCTATAAGTACATTATCGTATTTTCCATTCTCTTTAAGGTCTTTTATAAATGAATCTAAGCTTGTTCCGTTAGTTTCATTTACTATATATACTTCTTTTCCTATTGTAGTAGCTATTCTGTATATTCCCATACTAGCACCCATTGCGTCTATATCGCTGTTTGTATGGCCCATTATTATAACATTGCTAGCTCCATTTATTAATTCTTCTAAGGCTTGTGCAACAATTCTAGCTTTTACTTTAGTACGTTTTTCTACTTCTTGTGTTCTTCCACCAAAGAAATAGTACTTACCATTTTGCTTTATTATTGCTTGATCCCCACCACGTCCAAGAGCAATGTCTATTACAGCTTTTGCTGATTTATATTCGTTCAGATTAGTTTTTTCGTCCTCTGAAATTGCTATGCTTAATGTTAATTGTATATTGTCTTGTGTTTTTATTTCTTTTATTTCATCTAGAATTTCAAATTTTCCTTCTTTTATCTTCTCTAAGTTACATTGGTCAAATATGCATACATATGTGTCTCTTTCTGACTTAATTAATAAGCCATTATATTTATTTACCCATGCATATATGCTTTTTTCAGCATCAGCAGTTATTTTTAACTTTTCCTCCTCTGTTGCTCTTTGCATTAATTCTTCATAATTATCCAGTACTAAAATTCCTATACACGTTCTAGAGTCATTGTATTCTTTCAGTAGTTTTACATGGTTTGTTTCATCCAAGAAATATATAGTAGCC
>CAYPES010000037.1:0-7182 GCA_964409925.1 uncultured Clostridium sp.
TCGAAAGCGAGGGTGTATTATGGAAGAAGAGAAAAAAATAACAGAAAAAGAAACGAAAAAAGAGGTTAAAGAGGAACCTAAAAAAGACGAGAAAAAAGTTGAAGAAAAAGTAAAAACTGATGAAAAGAAAGAAAACAAAACAAAAAAAGATGAGAAAAAGAAAAATAAGAAAAGTAAAAAAGGTTTAGTAGTATTTCTAGTAATATTACTAGTTATTATTGCTCTAGCAGTTATTGGATATTTTGTGGCATTAAAATATCAAGAGAAAACAGCAAATGAATATGTTGACGAATTGTTTATAGGATTAAAGTCAGATGATTATTCTGAACAAGAAAAATATATAGAATTTAATGAATTATTAGGAAGCGGAGCAAATACAGATGAGGCTGATTCTGCCGAAGAAATAAGTGTATTCTTTGAAAAATTGGATTATAAAATATTAGATACTAAAGCAGATTTTCAAAAAGCAACTATAGAAGTAGAAGTTTCTAATAAAGATATGGGAACAGTTATAACAAATTATTTTAGCAAAGTAATTCAACTAGCATTTGCTTCAGCCTTTTCAGAAGATTATACTGAAGAAATGGTAGATGCAGAACTAACAAAGTATTTACAAGAGCAAGTTAATTCAGAAGAGATACAAACAGTTACAAACACAATAACTATTGAGTTAGGTAAAAAAGATGGACAATGGGATATAACAAGTGACAAAGATGAACTTACTAATGTAATATTACCAGGATTTATGGAAAAATTAGAATCAATAGGAAATTCTTTTAGTGATCTTGCAGAAGAAGAATAGGAAAATAAATAACACTTACTAAAAAGTAGGTGTTATTTTTATTGGAAGAAATACATATTTTCAATCAATTGACATAGAAAATAAAGATGGTATAATATATGTTAAATTAGAGAAAGTATTATATGAACCCTTTTTGTAGCCATAGACTTGTGAAAAAAAAAGATTGAAAAAAGTGTGGGAGGAACTTATGGACGTAAAATTAAATAATGGATTTACAGAATTTAAATTTGATATTAATAGAATTGTAAATAAAGAATCAGAAGAATGGTGCAATATGCAGATTAGTGTAAAAAATGAGTTCTTTAACTATAAAAATGAAGGAGAATTACTACTGTTTAGTGAAGTAGAGGAAATAAAAAACTATTTAGAACAATTATTAAATGGAAAATTAGAAGAAGAAGAGCAACTAGATTTTACAGAACCTGATTTAGAACTTAATTTATATCCAAGTGATAATGTAGAATACATATTATTAGATATAAAGTTTAACTTAATAGAGCAAGGAGAACTTTCAGCTGATTATTATAATTTATGTTTGGACAAGAAGGAGATAGAAGAGTTCTATAATTATCTGAAGGAATGGCTTGACGAAACTAAGAAACAATAAAAATCAGGAGGAAAAAAGTGCTTATATTTGGTTATGATGTTAGGATATATTTTTTACTATTTATGATTTATTCAGTGTGTGGATGGTTGCTAGAAGTTACTTGCAAATTAATACAATGCAAAAAGTTTATAAATAGAGGATTTTTGATTGGACCATATTGCTCAATTTATGGTTTTGGTGCAATTCTAATAACAATATTATTAAAAAAATATATAGATGACCCAATTGCTTTATTTGTAATGGCTATTGTTGTTTGTGGAACATTAGAGTATTTGACGAGCTACTTTATGGAAAAAATATTTAAAGCAAGATGGTGGGATTATAGTCAAAGAAAATTTAATTTAAATGGACGAGTTTGCCTAGGAACAATAATTCCATTTGGATTACTTGGTTTGTTCATAATGTATGTGTCTAACCCATTTTTGCTTGAAAAATTAGAATTATTACCAGAACTATGGCTTAATATAATTTTCTGGACGATATTGATTATCTATATAGTTGATAATATAGTTTCTGGAGTTGTTGTACGTTCGATTAAAACAGCAGATATAAGCGCAAGCAAAGAAACAGACAATACGGAAGAGATAACAAAGAAGGTAAAAGAAATATTACAGAAGAAATCTATACTACATAGAAGATTAATCAATGCTTATCCTAAATTACAAGCAGTTAAAATAAGAATAAAAGATCAAACGGAAAAAATAAAGAGGAAGAAAGAAGAGATAGAAACAAAGGTGGAAGATAAAACAAGAGAAATTGTTCAAAAAGTAAATGAGGTAAATAAGAAATACAGCAAGCCAAAGAGATAATATGAAGATAAAATATAAGAAAATCTAATAAAGTAAATTGAAAAATATTGTTACAATTCACAGATTATGTTGTTTATTAGCAGAAGTAATTGATATTTTTATAAAATCTCGCAAGTTCATATCGAGTGTACGTAGTTCATGTGACGACACTATATTTAGGCGTATTTTATAAAAATATTAATTATTTCTGCTATTACTATGATAAGTGAATTGTAAAAAAATATTTGCTATGCTATATAAACTATTTGCATCATCAAAATTTGTGTGGTACAATAAAAAAGTTGTATAAAACAATATCAAATAAAATACGAGGAGGAAAATTAGTGGAAAAGGAAGAAAATATTTTAGGATATGAAAAAATTGGAAAGCTTATGAGAAAATTTTCTATTCCATGTATTATATCATTATTAGTAAATTCACTATACAACATAGTTGACCAAATTTTTATTGGTTGGGGAGTTGGATACTTAGGTAATGGCGCTACAAATGTAGTGTTTCCATTTACCATGATTGCACTTGCATTTGCCTTAATGTTTGGAGATGGAAGCTCAGCTTTTCTAAGTTTGAAATTAGGAGAGAAGAAAGAAAAAGAAGCAAGTAAAGGTGTAGGCAATGGAATATTTTTGGCATTGATAGTTTCTATCTCGTTATGTATTATAGGCCTAGTATTCTTGCCACAAATAACTAATTTATTTGGATGTACAGACGCTCTAAGAGAATATGCATTAAGTTATGGATATGTTATTGTTTTGGGATTACCTTTTATGATAATTGGTACTACTTTAAATTCTATAATAAGAGCTGATGGAAATCCCAAATATGCAATGATTTCAATGGTGGCAGGCGCGATATTAAACATTGTATTAGATCCAATTTTTATATTTGTATTTCATATGGGCGTACAAGGTGCAGCTATAGCAACAGTAATTAGCCAAATTGTCACAGCTGTTATGAATGTGTTATATATTAAAAAGTTTAAAACTATAAAAATAAATAAAGACGAAATAAAACCTGATGGAAAAGTTTGTGGAAAAATTTCTATGCTGGGAATTAGTAGCTTTATTACACAAATGAGCTTTGTGCTAGTAATAGCTGTTGAAAATAATTTGTTAAGTAAATATGGAGCTGAGTCTGAGTATGGCGCAGAAATACCAATTACCGTCTTAGGAATTGTAATGAAGATTAATCAAATATTAAATAGCATTATTATTGGAATTGCAGCTGGTTCACAACCAATTATAGGGTATAATTATGGAGCTCAAAAGTATGATAGAGTGAAACAAGCTTTAAAAAATGTTTTAGGAATAAGTGTAATTGTAGGCACAGTAGCATTTATTTTATTCCAAACAATTCCAGATAAGTTAATTGCTATATTTGGAAGTGGAAATGATACATATATAAAATTTGCATGTCTAGCATTTAGAATATATTTAATGTTCTGTATTTTTAATGGTATACAAATACCATCAGGAATATTCTTTCAAGCAATTGGGAAAAGTGCAAAAAGTGCAATACTATCTTTATCAAGACAGATATTATTTTTAATACCAGCCATGATCATTTTAGGAAATATATTTGGAATAATGGGTGTATTATATGCTGGCCCAGTTGCAGATGGAATTGCTTTTATAATAGCATTGACGCTGCTTATAATAGAGATTAAGCATTTGGGCAAAGCTAAAGCTATGAACAATAGTCTTATTGATGACACAAGTACAAATAGCAAAGTAAAAGAACATACTGTAATTACAATATCAAGAGAATATGGCTCTGGTGGCAGATATATTGGAAGACTAATTGCAGATAAGCTTGGTATAAAATTATATGATAAAGATTTTATCGAAAAATTAGCTAAGGAAACAGGTTTATCAACTGAATACATTGAAGATAATGAACAGAAAAGAAGTAAATTAGATAATTTTAGTGATGGATATTATTCAGGACTTAATAATGCTGATCAATTATTTATTGCGGAATCTAATTTAATAAAAGAAGTTGCAAGTAAAGAATCTTGTGTTATCATCGGTAGATGTGCAGATTTTATATTAAAAGATAATAGTAATGTGCTAAAAATTTTCATATATAGTGAAATGAAGGATAAAATAGAAAGAGCAACTAAATTTTATAAATTGGATAGTAAAGAAGCAGAAAAAGAGATTAAGAGAATTAATAGATTAAGAGAAAATCATTATAAATATTATACAGGTAATGAATGGAAAAGCCCCGAAAATTACGATTTGTGTATAAATAGTGATGCTTTGGGCGTTGAAAAAACTGCAGACTTAATATGCAATATGGTAGAAACTATAAAATGACCTAATAATGTTTTTAGGTTTAAAATTTAATTAAACATTGTGTTAGAGCTTGCAAAGTATATTTTTATAAAACTCAACAAGGAAAATCCTTGGTCGGAGCTTTGCTCCTCGAAAGGAGGATTTTCAGTTTCATTTTATAAAAAGATACTTTGTAATCTATATACTAAGATTTCTGAATAAATTTAATCCTAAAAACATTATCCGGTAAAGGCTTTATGTTTAATATTTAATTAAATATTGTATAAGGTAGATGATTATGATAAAATAAGCATCAAGGAGGAGAAAAAATTATGAAAAGTGAATTAATTATAAAAAAATGTGAAAAATGTGGAGCAATAGTAAAAGTATTGGAGGATTGCAACTGCGAAGGATGTGGAATAAAATGCTGTGGAGAAGAAATGAAGGCACTAGTTCCAAATTCGGTAGATGCAGCTGTAGAAAAACATGTTCCAACATATGAAAAGGTTGAAGATGAGATATTTGTTAAAGTTAACCACGTAATGGAAAAGGAACATTATATAGAATGGATTTCACTTGTGGCAGGTAATAAAGAGTATACAATAAATTTATATCCTGAGCAAAATGCAGAATGTAGATTACCATATATACCTGGATCAGTTTTATATGCATATTGCAATAAACACGGATTATGGAAAGCTGAAGTAGAATAATTTTATAAGGAAATTGACTATGAAATATTTAATAAAAGATACGACTAAAGAAGAAAGAGAAAACATTGTGAAAAATGCCCTTGCTATTTCAAATGCTGATGGAAGTGTTCCGACTGATGCTGCTATAAAACTAGCAAAGAAGTATATAGATGGAGAGATGGAACTGGAACAAGTACAAAATGAAATAATAAAATTATATAGTGATAATATATGAAAGGAAACATGTTAGGAAGTTCTAACATAGATAGTTAATCATGGAAGACCCTTATATATTAGAAAATGGAACTTTAAGAAATAAATTAGGAATAACTGATTATCAAAAACTAAAAGAAGCAGAATGTGATATAGGCTTTGTAAAATTAATGACAGTGGATTCAATCGATACTGATTGCAATCCGTCAGCATTAGTAAAAAGAGTACATCAACATATTTTTGCAGATATTTTTGATTGGGCAGGTGAATACAGAACTGTACCCATATACAAAGAAGAAGTTGTAATTCCAGGGATAAGTTTGGAGTATGGTGCTCCTAGAGAGATTAAAAGAAGAATGGATGCGAATTTGGCAAGTATGTATGCAGATAAATGGAATTCAAATGATTTAGATGAGTTTTCAAAAAAGTTAACAGAATACCTGGCAAGAATATGGAGAATACATCCATTTAGAGATGGAAATACAAGAACTACATTAGCTTTTGCGTCTATATTTGCAAAACAGCATGGGGTTAATTTGGATATGGGATGCATACTAGAAAACTTATCTAGACGAAAAGACGATAAAACAGGCAAAATAACAAGATATAGTATTAGAGATAAATTTGTTCTAGCTGCGTTAGATGAAAAAGATTATCCAGAACCAGAAGCTTTACAAGCTTTGATGAGATTTACATTATCAAAAGATAAAGAAGAGAAAGAGGAAGAAAGATAAAATTTATCCTACAAAATATTAATTTTTATCATAAGCTGTGAATATAACAATAATTTTGCATAACTTTTCTAACTTAAGGAATAATAATGAAAGAACTGGAAAGGAAGGAAAGTTATGCAATCTTATTGGGAAGAAGAAAGAAAAAATCACAAAGAATATGAGAATTTACAAAACAATTTAAATGTTTCTGTTTGTATAATAGGAGGAGGGCTTACAGGATTAAGTACGGCATATTACCTAAGTAAAAGTACTAATGTAGCAGTAATTGAAAAAGATCAAATTTGTAGTCGTACAAGCGGTAACAATACAGGAAAGGTTACAAGCCAACATGGAATATTTTATAAATATCTAATAGATTCACAGGGAAAAGAGTATGCAAAAAAATATTTGGAGGCAAATGAGAAGGCGATAGATAACATAGAACAAATAGTGCATAAAGAAAGAATAGACTGTGATTTCGAAAGAGAAAATGCTTATGTCTTTACACAAAAAGAGACGGAAATAGATAAACTAAAAAATGAACAAAAGGCTGTAGACAAGTTAAATAAAGGATTAGGTAAGTTCGTAAAAACTACCGAATTGCCGATGGAAATAGCAGGAGCTGTTGAATTTGAAAATCAAGCTAAATTTCATCCTTTAAAATATGGGTATGGACTAGCAGAATGCATATTAAAAAACAATGGAAGAATATTTGAAAATTCGCAAGTAACAGACATAAAAAAAGAGAATGGAAGATATGCAATATATGCTAACAATAGTAAAATACTAGCTGATTATGTAGTTATTGCAACTCGCTATCCGTTTATGAAAGTACCAGGTTATTATTTCTTGAAAATTTATCAATCTACATCTTATGCGATAGTTGTAGATACAAAAAAAGAATTATTTGAAGGAATGTATATAAACTATGAAGTACCAAATATATCTTTTAGAACTATAAAAGATGGAGAAAGAAAACTACTGATGGCAGTGGGATACGATTACAAAACTGGCACAGATAATTTAAAGGATGGATATGCAAGACTTGAAACTGTGGTTAGAAAAATGTATCC
>CAYPES010000037.1:7192-7700 GCA_964409925.1 uncultured Clostridium sp.
GGTCAGCAGAAGATTGTATTACATTGGACAAAATTCCATATATTGGCGATTATTCTACAATGATGCCAAAAGTATATGTAGCGACAGGTTTTAATAAGTGGGGACTAACATCTTCAAATATAGCCGCTAATATAATTACAGACCAAATATTAGGAATAAAAAATGAATATGAAGATGTATTTATAGCAAAAAGAGTAGAGCCAATAAAGAATAGAAAAGAAGTTGGAAATATGCTAAAAGAAGCTAATAAGTCTATTATAATGAGTAGGTTTAAAATACCAAAAGCTGAACTAGAAGATATAAAAATCGGAGAAGGAAAAATAATAGAAGTAAATAATAAAAAGGTTGGAGTTTATAAAGACAACAATGGAGAGATATTCCAAGTTAAACCAATATGTACGCACTTAGGCTGTGAGTTACATTTTAACAATGTAGATAAAATTTGGGAATGTCCATGTCATGGTTCAAAGTTTTCTTATGATGGGAAATCTATAGAAGTACCAAGTAA
>CAYPES010000038.1:0-7655 GCA_964409925.1 uncultured Clostridium sp.
CTTTGTGTATATGGTTTAACTTTGTTTTGTAAACTAGTAATTATTACATAATTTCTTATTGCATGTATAAGAAATAAAACTAATAAAACCACAATTATCAATAAAATAATTTTAAAAAATCTTTTTCTGTTTGTTTTTTTCTCTAATTTTTCCATTTCAAATTCCCCCTTTTCTTATGTGTAACCTAGCAATCATAAGCGTATTTGCTTTTAGACCTATGGCTTTGCGTCATAAACTTTCGTTTATTTTGCTCTTTTACAATATCTACCTACATTATAGCATATTTGCCTATTTTTAGCAAATTTAATCGACAAATTACTAGTTATCAGTAAGTATATTATCATATTTTATTACATTTTACAACATAAAGAGATTATATTATGCCTATTGTAAATAGTATTTTACATTCAAATAAAAGTTGTTTTTTCTTGTAATACCAACTGTTTTATTATCTGAAATAAATTTATATGCAGTCAAAATTGAATAAAATCAATTAATTATAAAATTAACTGCACATTGACTGCATTTACTTAAAGATTTATAGATTTTATGGAAGTTTTAGAAAGGCTGAAAAAGTTTAAACAAATTGTGTGTAATGCAGTAATAGTCAGTATTTGCTCATAAATGCAAAAAAAGAAGAACTCCTAAGAATTCTTCTAAATATGGTCGAGGTGACAGGGGTCGAACCTGCGACCTCATGGTCCCAAACCACGCGCGCTACCAACTGCGCTACACCTCGAAATAAGCACTCGCTAAAGAGTACTTATTTACTATATCACAAAAATATTATTTTTGCAATATTTTTCTTAAATTTTTCTTAAATTCTTAAATTTAGTCAGCAATTTGAATCTAATTTTCCTAATTTGCCTTTAATTTCAAATTGATTTTCTTACATTCAATAATCTATTTCTTCTCTAAGGTAATTTGTGTTTCATATTTTCTATTATTTCTAATATATTTTATGTTTACAACATCCCCTGTCTCCCTCTCATAAATATGACGTCTCAATATTGACATCTTATTTAAACTAATTCCATCTATTTCTAATAGTATATCTCCTTTTTTTATCCCTGTTTTTTCTGCTGGAGAATTTTTTATAACCTCCGCAACATATATTCCATCTTGCAAACTCATATTTGTTCCCAACTCCTGATTTATATATGGAACAACATTTTTATCATAAGCAAATATTCCCAATGTTGCCGCATTAAATTCTCCTTTACTTACCAACTTCTCTACTATAGGTTTTATAATATTTATTGGTATTGCAAAACCTATTCCCTCTGCCGATGCAATTTTTATTGAATTTACTCCTAACACATTTCCGCCTTTGTCTACCAACGGTCCTCCACTATTTCCAGGATTGATAGTTGCATCTGTTTGAATTAAATCTTCCATGTAATAAGTCTTATCTTCTTCTAATTTTATAGTTCTATCCAATCCACTAATAATTCCAGCAGTCACTGTTCGCTGAAATTCATATCCTATTGGGTTTCCTATAGCATATACTGGTTGAGCTATTTTTATCTGATCTGAATCTCCTAAGTTTAGATATGAAAGATTATCAGCATTAATTTTTATAACACTTAAGTCCATACCTTCATCCGCCCATACTACATTAGCCTTATAATTTCTACCGTCTTCTAGTGTAACATAACAAGTACTGTTTTTTTCTCCAGATACATGTTGATTTGTAACTATATATCCATTTTTTGAGACAATAAAACCTGTTCCTAGTCCCAGACTACTTATTCCATCTTCTAGGAAAATTGTACTTCCTTTATTTTTTATTTTAGAAATCCCAACTACTGAATTATTAACATTTTCTATTAGATCAGATATATCTGTTTCACTTTTTGTTTCCTTATCCACCGATGTACTTTCAGCTTTATATTCACTTGTATATTCTTTTTCTGTTGTTATTGATACATAAACGCAATAAGCAAGCACGATAAAACAAAAAATTAAAATAGTTATTGCTATAACCTCTAGTGTTCTTATTACTTTATTACCTTTTTTCATATTATAATCACCATTTATATTTTTACCTAATTTTTAGCATTTTAAACATTACAATTTAATGTATTTTTTATATAATTGACCAAAATAATATTTAACCATATTATCTACTCCATTCCTATTGCAAAAAAATATTTATAATGGTAAAATGTGGTAGTAGGAGACGAAAAAATGGAAAAGAATAAAATTTATGAAGAAAAAACTGTACATGACTTTAGAGCTTTAATCTCTTCTTGTGCGAAAAATTATGGTAATAGAGCAGCTTTTACTTTAAAAGATAAAGAAAAAAATTTACATGATATCTCTTTTATTGATTTTGAAAATAATATAAAAGAGCTTGGATCAGCATTGCTTGATTTAGGCTTAGAAGGAAAGAAAATAGCTATAATCGCACCAGACAGATATGAATGGTGCTGTAGCTATTTTGCAATTTCTACAACAAATTGCATTGTTGTTCCCTTGGATTACTTATTGCCAAAAGTAGAAATGACAAGATTAATAATAGAAAGTCAAGTAGATGCCGTTATTTTCGATCAAAAATATACAGATTGGATGAAGGAAGCTTTTGATAACAAAGATTCTGCATTAAAAAAATTAATCTGCATGGATTATACTTCAGACATGGATAACGTACTATCTTTCTCTAACTTATTAAAAAAAGGAAGAGTACTTATAGACAATAAACAGTCTAAATATGATTCTGTCAAAGTTGATAATAATGCATTGTCTATATTAATTTACACTTCTGGAACAACAAATAATCCTAAAGCAGTAATGTTATCTCAAAATAATATCTGTTCAAATTTATCAGCAATGACAACATTAATTAAATATGAACCAAATGACAGTATATTAGTATTTTTACCTTTGCATCATACTCTAGCTTGTCTTGCAAGCTTTATATTCTGTTACTATGTTGGATTCAGAATTTGCTTTGCTGATAGCATTAAAGACGTTGGTAAGAACTTAGTAGAATATAAGATAAGTGGGCTAGTTTGTGTTCCTGCAGTCTTAGATCTAATGTATAAGCAAATAATAAAAGGAGTAAAAAAATCTGGTAAGTATGTGCCATTCAAAATATTGTGTGCAGTATCAAATTTTCTTAGAATATTTCATATCGATTTAAGAAGAAAATTCTTTAAAGAAATTCTTGATAATCTTGGCGGAAATATGAGGATAATTATTTACGGTTCTGCTTCTTCTGACAAGAAAGTTATTCACTTATTTAACACAATCGGTATAGATATGATACAAGGTTATGGTCTAACCGAAACTTCTCCTGTTATATCATGTGAGAACGATAAATATCATAAAGAAACTGGTTCTTCTGGTTTTCCTCTATATAACGAGCAAGTTAAAATTGATAATCCAGACGAAACTGGTATTGGAGAAATTCTCGTAAAAGGTCCAAATGTTATGCTTGGATACTATAATAATCCAGAAGCTACCAAAGCGGCCTTTAGAGATGGTTGGTTCTGTACAGGCGATTTAGGAAGGTTTGATAAAGATGGATCTTTATTCATAACTGGAAGAATAAAAGATTTGATTGTTTTAAGCAATGGGAAAAAGGTTTTCCCTGAGGAATTAGAAGCACTTTTAAATAAATCTGAGCTAATTTCAGAAAGCATGATTTATCAATATAATGATAGAGTCTGTGCAAAAATAGTATATTCACAAGATAATCCTGTAATAAAAAATATGTCTGAAAAAGAAATTCATGATGCTATTGATATCGAGATAAAGAACATAAACAAGAGCTTGCCTATTTACAAGTATATTAGAGAATTTACAATAACTGATGAGCCTTTAATTAAGACAACAACTCAAAAGATAAAAAGACATGAAGAAATGAAAAAAATATTAGGGTGATTATGATGAACACGGAATTATATGATTTAACTAATCCACAAAAATCAATCTGGTTAGCAGAACAATTTTATAGAAGAACTTCTATAGCAAACGTTTCTGGTACCTTTTCGTTGGATGTAAAATTAGATTTTAATTTACTTGAAAAATCAATAAATAAATTTTTAGAAAATAACGATGGATTACGAATACAAATAAAATTAGACAATGGCATTCCGAAGCAATACATCGTTGATTATAATTTTATAAAAATAAAGCTTATTGATGTAAAGGATCGACCTTCTTTGGATAAAATAGTGGATTCTATGATTGATGAACCTATAGATTTGGTTGATTCTCCTTTATATAAATTTGTAATGTTTCGCTATCCAAATGGTCATGGTGGATTTTTTGCTATTGCCAATCACATAGTTTCAGACGCTTGGTCTACAAGTTTGCTTGTGAGTAGAATAACTAACATATATCTAAATTTTGTGAATAACGATAATATTGAAGTTGATTCTTCTTCTTACTTAGATTATATAAATTCTGAGCAAGAATATGTTAACAGTAATAAATATTTATTAGATAAAAAATATTGGGAAGATAAATATTCTTCTATGCCAGATACAGCATCTTTTTCTCAGACTTCTAAGTCAAACTTACAGAATTCTAGGGCAAAAAGAATTAGATTTTTAATACCTAAAGATGAGAGTTGCAAAATATTTTCGTTCTGTAACGAAAATAAAATTTCGCCATTTACATTTTTCTTATTAATATACTCTATTTATTTAAGCAGAATATGTAATTTAGATACAGTAAATGTTGGTACTCCTATTCTTAATCGTACAAACGCGAGAGAAAAAAAATGTATTGGTATGTTTGTAAATACACTGCCATTTCAAATAAAACTAGATAAAGCCTCGTCGTTTTTAGATGCAGCAAAATTGTTGGCGGTTGATGAGCTCACCGTATTAAGACATCAAAAATATCCTTATATTGAATTATTGCAACATTTAAGGAAAACTTTTAATACTGATAATGGATTGTATGATTTTGTATTGTCTTATCAAAATGCTAAGAATACTATAGATTCATCAAAAGTTGCATATGAATCAGATTGGAATTTTAATCACAACATTTCTGAATCTTTGAATGTACATATAAGTGATATGGATAATACGAATTCGTTAAAAATATTCTATGATTATCAAATTTCAAAATTTACTGAGGCAGAAATTAACTCTTTGCATAGTAGAATACTTTATTTGATAGATCAAGTACTACAATCACCTAATACTTATATTTCGGATTACGAAATAGTTACTGATAATGAAAAAAATAATATTTTATATAATTTTAATAGTACTAACGCAAACTATCCTAAAGATAAAACAGTAACTGATATATTTGAGGACCAAGTATTAAAGACACCACATAATATTGCAGTTAAAATAAATAATGAAGAAATTACCTATGAAGATTTAAATAACTTAGCTAACCGTTTGGCATATACCCTTAAGAAATATAACATATCAGCCAATGTTCCTGTAGCAATTCGTCTAAATAAATCTATTAATATGATAGTTGCCATTATAGCCGTCATAAAGTCTGGAGGTTGCTATTTACCTATAGACTTATCCTATCCAAAGGAAAGAATAGACTTTATGTTGAAGGATAGTAATTGTAAATTACTTATAACAAATTCTTTACATGTATCAGATTTCAAACTCGATCCAGATATACAAATTATTAATGTTGACGATAGTGATAGTTTCTCAGATAATGTTTCAAATTTACCTAAAGAAAACTTACCTAGTGACAATATTTATATAATATATACATCTGGTTCAACAGGAACGCCTAAAGGAGTAGTCTTAAGCCACTTAAATGTAGTACGTCTTTTAAAAAATGATAAATTTCTATTTGACTTTAATGATAATGATGTCTGGACAATGTTTCACTCCATTGCCTTCGATTTCTCTGTTTGGGAGATGTATGGGGCATTACTATATGGTGGTAAATTAATACTAGTTCCAGAGAATGTTTCTAAGGATCCTTTCCTTTTCAGAACTTTACTAAAAAATGAAGGAGTTACTATTTTAAATCAAACGCCAACATTCTTTTACAATTTGATGGATGTAGAACTTTTACAAAAAGAATCTGATTTAAAGGTGCGTTACATAATTTTTGGTGGTGAAGATTTAAAACCAAGACTAATAAAAGCTTGGAAAGATAAATATCCTTTTACCAAATTAATTAATATGTACGGGATTACAGAAACCACTGTCCATGTTACTTTTAGAGAATTAACTTCAGAGGATCTACTATCAACAGATCCTATTATAGGTAAGCCTATTCCTACTCTTAAAGTGTACATAATGGATGAAAATCAAAAATTAATGCCTTATGGTGTTGAAGGTGAAATATGTGTTGCAGGATTAGGTATCTGTAAAGGATATTTAAACAGACCAGAATTGAATAAGTTAAAATTCGTAAATAATCCTTATATTGAGGGAGAACTTTTATATCGATCTGCAGATAGTGGCTATTTAGATTATGACAACAATCTTCACTACATTGGAAGAATTGATAATCAAGTTAAAGTAAGAGGATTTAGAGTGGAACTTGGTGAAATAGAGTCAAAACTCTTAAAACATCCTAATATAGCAAAATGTGTCGTTTGTCCTCATAGAGATGATAAAGATAATTTCTTAGTTGCTTATATAGTAACTAAAAAAGATATATCATCTTATGAACTTAAAGATTATATTCGCCGTTTAGTTCCTACATACATGGTTCCAAATCATTTCGTTATGCTAAAAGAACTACCTCTTACAAGTAATGGAAAAGTTGATAGAAAAAAGCTAGTTTCTATTCCGATTAAAATGCAAAGAGAAACTGAATATGTAGCACCTTCTAATGACTTTGAAAAAACTATGGTAACTGTTATCGAATCATCATTATGTATATCAAATGTCGGAATTAATGATGACATAATAAAATTAGGTGCAGATTCATTGTCTTTAATGAAAATAACTATATCATTGTTAGGAAAAGGCATTTCTTTAAATCTGCAAAATTTCTATGAATACCGAACTATATCTGAAATTGAGAGAAACTTTAACTTAGAACATACTAGCATAGTTAATACAATCAATAAAGTTTATAATTACTTTGATGAAAGCTTTTCAAATGAAAAAATCATATTAAAAAACATTTTGTTAACTGGTGCAACAGGATTTTTAGGTATTCACATATTGAAAGATTTATTATGTAATACTAGTGCTACTGTTTACTGTTTAATAAGAGATAAAAATGGAGTTGATGGAAAGCAAAGATTATGCGAAAAGTTACACAAATATTTTAACTCTGAACTAGATAATTTTGTTGATAATAGGCTTCAGGTTATTCGTGGAGACATTACAGAGAAAGATCTTGGATTATCAAGCATGGAATATGTTCATTATAGCAATCTAATTGATAATGTTATTCATGCAGCAGCTATCGTTAGTCATTACGGAGATCCATCTACTTTTAACAAGATCAATGTTCTAGGTACCAAAAATGTTATAGAATTTTGTAAACGTAATAATATCTCTTTAAACTATATTTCAACACTATCTATATCTGGCAATTTATTAAATGATAGTAAAGTTGAGGAAACTTTTAATGAACATAGTATTTATATTGGTCAAAATGTTTCATCAAATGTTTACATTCAAAGTAAACTCGATGCAGAAATAGCTATTCATAAAGCTTCTTCAGAAGGTTTAAAATCAACAGTTTAC
>CAYPES010000039.1:0-5463 GCA_964409925.1 uncultured Clostridium sp.
GCTCGATATGAGCTTGCGAAATTTTATAAAAATATCATTTATAAGTTTTAATATTATTTATAATAACTTAATAATATTTTTATATTACATTCTATTACTTTAGTACAAATTTTAGAGCTTCTTTTATAAATTTTCATAAAAAAACTTCTGCACAAATATGCAAAAGTTTTTAATGTATTTATTCTCTTTCTTCATGTTCTTTTTGTAATACTATATTCCTATTTAAATTAATATCAATATTGCCATCTAATATCGCATCAATAAAAGTTTTTCTATCTATTCCAACACTAGTTGCTATTGCACTACAATTATCTGATTCAATTATTTCTTCAATTGTAGCATCAATTTTTTCTTTTAACATTTGATTTGCAAGTTGACTATGTTTGTCAATTCTAGGTTTTCTCTTTCTAATCTCTTGTCTTTCTATTTTTTCTCTTAGTGCCTCTTCATTTGCAGAAAAACTTTCTTCAAACAAAGATAATATTTCATCTATTCTTGCTCCTATTTTGCTATATAGTTGTTTTATCTGAGCGTCTCCACTTTCTTCTCTAAACCCTTCTTGTAAGGCCTCTCTTAATCTTTTGCAAATGACACTATCAATTTTTTTTACTTCCATCGCATATTGGTCTCTAAGGCTCTCCATATTCTTTCTCCTTTTGTAATTTTATATCACTCTTACTACAATAAGTCAATTGTTTATTTTGATAATTTTTATAATTTAATTTTGATACGCAATTACAGATGTCCCTTGTTTTATTTTTATTCCAGCTTTTGGTAGCTGCTGTGTTATCCTTTTCTCTTTGTCACTACTATCTTCTTTATTATCTTCAGAATTCTCCCTGAGTTCCAATTCCAGCTGTAAATCTTGAAGCACTTTTTTTGCCTCACCTGCACTCATTCCAATGATATTTGGAACTTCAACTTCCTGCTTTTCTTCTCCTTCTTCATTATCCTTTTTTATTTCTAAATATGGTAACGCTTCGCCAAACACCTGCGAAGCTATTGGTGCTGCTACTCCACCTCCTTGGTGTCCCCCTTCTCCTGTTGGATTATATAAAGTAATTAATATACAAACCTCTGGGTCTGATATTGGAGCAAGACCAATAAAAGATGTAACATATTTCCCTGTATTCACTCCATCTTCTGATGTTCCTGTTTTCCCTCCTATACTATATCCTTGTACTTGTGCATTTTTTCCAGTTCCTTCTGCAACAACACTGTTCATCATACTTAACATTTTTTCTGATGTTTCTTTAGATATTACTCTGTCTTTTGTTACAGTTTCAATAATGTTTACTTCTCCTGTTTGACTGTTTATTATCTCTTTTACTACTCTTGGCCTAATGTATGTGCCTCCATTTGCTATTGTAGATACCATCGTTATCATTTGTATAGGTGTAACTTCAAATCTTTGACCAAATGCTATTGTTCCGGAGTTCTACAGGTCCAACTTTCTTTTCTGCCAAAAATATTCCTGTTGCTTCTCCCGGCAAGTCTATACCAGTCTTACTTAGAAAACCATATTTTCTTAAATATTCGTAGTATTTCGTAACTCCTATTTTCTGCCCTAAGCCTATAAATACAGGATTACACGAATTCATAAGAGCCTGCCTTAAACTTTCTGGTCCGTGTGGTCTATAATATCTCCAACATTTCATTTTTGTTCCCGCTATATCTATATATCCAGTACAGCAAAACTCTCCTTCTTTATCTGTTGATTCTACTATTCCCTCTTCTAATGCTGTTGATGCTGTTACTAATTTAAAAGTGGATCCTGGCTCGTAGGTATCTGAAATTGCTTTGTTTCTCCACATTGCTTGTAATGCATTTGACCTCTCTGTAGCTGTCATGGACTCCCAGTTTGTTTTCATTTCTTCATTATTAATTGTATATGGATCATTCAAATTAAAATCCGGATAGCTTGCAATAGCTAAAATATCTCCATTTTTTGGATTCATAATAATTATATTTCCACCATCTGTGCACACATTGTCAATACATGCCTCTTTCAGATATTTTTCGGCAATGCCTTGCACAGTTGCATCTATTGTTAAAATTAAATCATTACCATCTTTTGCGGGTTCATAGCTTTCAGAAGTGTCTGTTATATCAATTCCTTTCGCATCTGTCATTTTTAAAATTTTACCAGTCTCTCCTTTTAGCTCATCATCATATCTAGCTTCAATTCCAGCTAATCCTTGGTTATCACTTCCACAGAACCCTATTATTTGCGATGCTAAATTATTATATGGATAAAATCTTTTTGTATCTTCATCTATGTTTATTCCGGATGTTATATTATTATCTGCCATCCATAACCTTAGTTCATCTGTTTTAGTCTTATCTACCTTTTTCACTATATTTTCAATCGCTGTTTTTTTATTAACTTTTTTTAAAACTTTTTCATAATCTAATTCAAATAATTCGGATAATTTATTTGCTACTTTTTCTTTATTTTCAGTAGTAATATTTAGAGGGTTAACTGTTATTGTTTCAACACTACTGCTCGTTGCTAGAACTACTTTTCCTGTCGCATCATATATCGTACCTCTTTTTGGATTAATCTTTCTATCTAGCGTTTGTTGCAAATATGCCATCTGTTTAAGTTCTCCACCTTTAGAAAATTGTATCCACGCCACTCTTATAGTTAAAGCAATAAATATCATTGTCATTATTGCTAAGGCAACTCCTATTCTCTTTTTCCTTGATATCTCTCCCTTTTTATTTAATTGATACTTTTTTGCCTTAGTATCTTTCTTTAATTTTCTTTCCGCTTTATTTTTGTTTTTCTTTTTTCTACTTAGTAAATTTTTATTTAGCTTCAAGTCTTTATTACTCTTTAATTCTCTTTGTTTTAATTTTCTAATGTTTAAATTTGTGTCTCTTTTCATATAAATCACCTATTTATATGTATTCAAAACATTATTAATTATTGCTATAAATGTATAATTCACAGCATAGAATTTTATAAAAAATACTTTGCAATCTCAAACACATTTAATTAAATTTTAAACTTACAACATAAAACAAGTAGAGAATAATTTTTATCCTCTACTTGTTATTTTATTATTTGCGTTAATTTTTGTAAAAGTTTATCAAACCAAGACATGTTGTCGTTTATGACTACATCTTCTGAAGCTGATTCTACGTAGTCTTTCTTTTGTAAGTTTAGATATATTTTTTGATTATTATCTAATTTTTGCATTCCCAGCTTGTCTTCTGCTGCTTTTGCTACTGAATTTAAATTCAAGCTATTTTCGATGCTTACTTTTAATTGTTCATTTTCTTTTTGAACTGCGCTTACTTGTGATTTTATCGATTCTTTTTTATTATATTCTTCATTAATTAGTGAATGTCTGTAACTTATGGTAAATAACATTGTGAAAACTAGCATTATATAAGCTACTGGCTTATAATTGTATTTCGTTTTCTTTTTTGCTATAGGCTTTTTATTTACTTTTTTATTGTTTTGTTTTTTTGTTAATGTGCTTTTTTTCTTTTTATATGGGTTCTTATTAGGCTCATATTCTGGTTTCAATTTTCTTGGGCTAGTTTCATATTGGTATCCGTATCCTCTATAATTTGCCATAAGTTATATTCACCTCTTTTCTATCTTTAGATTTTATTAATTATTTTTTCTCATGTCTTTCAAAAATTCTAAGTTTTGCACTTTTGGATCTTGTATTTTCTTCTTTTTCTTTTGCTGTTGCCTCTATTGGTTTTTTATTTATAATTTTACCAAATGATTTGTAATTGCATACACAATATGGCAAATCTTTTGGGCATGTGCATTGTCCTTGTGCTTCTATATAAGCATTTTTAACTGCTCTATCTTCTAATGAATGAAATGTAATAATACATAGTCTTCCATTTTCATTTAAACATTCAATAGAATTTAAAACAGTATCATATAATGGTTTTATCTCGTTATTAACTTCTATTCTAATTGCTTGAAAAGTTCTCTTTGCAGGATGGCCATCTTTCTGTTTAGATCTTGGAATAGATTGTTCTATTATAGAAACTAACTCATCTGTTGTTTCTATTTCTTTTTCTTGTCTATATTTGCAAATGTTTTTTGCTATGTTCCTAGAAAATTTTTCTTCTCCATATTCATAAATAATATTAGCAAGTTTTTCTTCTTCATAATTGTTAACAACATATTTTGCAGTGAGAACTTGGGTTCTATCCATTCTCATATCTAGTTCACTTTTTCCTAAATAGCTAAAACCTCTATTTCGTTCATCTAGTTGATATGACGAAACTCCCAAATCTAATAATATTCCATCTACTTTATCTATTCCTAACTCGTTTAAAATCTGTTTTATTTCATCATGATTTCCATGAACATATTTTACATTAGAAAAATCTTTCAAATTTTCTTTTGCAGCTTTAAGCGCTTCTTCATCTCTATCTATGCCTATCAGCATTCCATTTGTAGATAACCTTTTAGCTATCTCTTTGCTATGTCCTGCTCCTCCAAGAGTTCCATCTACATATATTCCATTTGGATTAATATTTAATCCTTCTATACATTCCTTTAGCATTACTGGCGTATGTTTAAATTCCAAATTTCTTTCCTCTAATCAAAAAATTTTTATATAGCACAATCAGTTGGTACTATTCATACCAACTGTAAGTGCTATCTTATTATGCTTATCTTTAGTATATAGGATTTCATTTGTTTACTCCATCTTTTGTTCCAATTTAAATTTTTTCTTTTGTTTGCTTTTTCTTCTGTTACATTTCATCTTTAGCGTTAATTTATTGCTTTCTTTGGTAATTTAAATGAATTTAATCTTTTGAATTTTAGAAATTCTTTTGTATCGCATTTTAAAATTCAATATTTTAAGATTTTATCTCTCGTTTTTCTCTTTGTAGGTTAGCTTTTCATCTTTAGTTGGATACATTTTCTTTTGTTTAAATTTATCTTTTGTTCACATTTTGCTTTAGTATTTTATTATTTTTTCTTTTGTTTTTTTCAGTTCTTTTGTTTAAGACTATATAAACTTTTATAAAAAGTTATATACCAAGATCTTCCATATTCTTTTCTATCTCTTCTATTGAAAGATTTTCTTCACTATTATGTTCTTCCCATTTAGCCTTGTCCCAAATTTCAATTCTTGTTCCTGCTCCGATTATAGTTACATCCTTATCTAGATTTGCTACTTCACGAAGCTTGCTTGCTATTAAAAATCTTCCTTGCTTGTCCAATTCACATTCTGTTGCTCCTGATAAAAAGAATCTTACAAAGTTTCTAGCGTTTTTGTTGGTAATTGGTAGTGTTTTTAGCTTGTCCTCGAATTTTTCCCATTCTGACATAGAAAATCCAAACAAACAACCATCTAATCCAGTCGTTATTATGAACTTTTCTCCCATGTCTTCTCTTAATTTTGCTGGCATTATCAATCTGCCTTTTACGTCAAGAGAATGGTCATATTCTCCTATTAACACTTTTCTTCACCT
>CAYPES010000039.1:5563-7653 GCA_964409925.1 uncultured Clostridium sp.
TATGTGGAAAAAAATTATTATTGGTTTATTAGTAGGTTTTATAAGTGGTATGTTTGCTTCTGGTGGAGGGCTTTTATTAATTCCCGCATACACTTATATATTTAGTTCTAGTGAAAAAGAAGCTAGAGCAACCGCGATTTTTTGTATTCTTCCAATGGTTTTAACCACTGCTATTTTTTATGGAAGAGGAAATTATATAAATTGGCAAATTGGTATTTTATGTGCTATTGGCGGAATTATAGGTAGTATTATCGGTTCTAAGCTTTTAGCAGTTCTTAAAGGAAAATATTTAAAAATTATTTTTATTATTTTTCTTTTATATTCTGGAATAAAGATTATTTTCTTTTAACAAAGGAGTAAATTTATGTTTGAATTTCTAATGGGAATAGTAGCAGGCGCCTGTACTGGGTTAGGCCTTCGGTGGAGGCTCTGTTTTAATTTTATTGTTAACATTGTTTATGAATTTAGAACAGCACATAGCACAAGCTACAAATTTACTATGTTTTATTCCATCTGCCCTTGTAAGTATCATATTAAATTCAAAACGCAAACTTATTAATTATAAAAATGCATTCTTTATTATCATTTTCGGAGTTCTTGGATCAATATGTGGTTCAATAGTTTCCGAAAAAATGCCTGTTGCTATGTTAAGAAAATTCTTTGGAGTATTTTTAATTTTTATCAGTATTTACGAAATGTATTCCTATTATAAATTGTATATAAAAGGCAGAAAAAAGACATAATAATTAAAAATGGAGCCAAGAAAACCATCTCTTTGGCTTCAATAGTTTAGAGGGAGGTATTTTCATGAGATTTATTGAAGGTATGTTAGTTGGTAGTTTAGTTACAGTAGGAGCAACTTTAATGTATACAAATGTTATTCCTAAAAACGATACCAAAAAAATGATGAAAAAAGGTAAGCAGTTTGCAAGAAAAATGGGATTGGTATAAAAGCAGAGAGTATGCTAGTAAAACTAGCATGCTCTCCTTTTTTCAATTATTCTACTCTTAAAAGCTGTATATTTTTAATATTTAGCTTTAGTCTTCTTTTTCTTCCCTTGGCTTGCATGGGTCACATGGTTTTTCTGGTTTACATGGTTTCCAATCATCTTTTTTGCAATCCATATCTACTCCTTTTAGGCATTCTCCCTTACGATGGCATTCTGTGCAAATTTTTGCATGTTTTACATTGTTTACCCAAATTTCTACTTCATATAATCTATTTGCACATAAAGGTCCAAATACAAATTCACCATTTTCATCAGTAAATGTGTGAGATACTGGTTTTCTCACATCTTTTCCCATTTTGCATTCAACCTCTATTAGTTTTACAACAGCATCCTTTATTGGATCTTTATAGCAATCTCTAACTATACCATAAATAACATTTCTATTATCCTCTGGTAAAGTAATATCTAAGTCGTATTGTTTTCCTCTTTCTATAACGCCATCCACATTAACCACAGGGCAAATATTTTTATCGTACTCCATAATACACTCTTCCTTTCTTTATATTAGCAAACATTGCTTTATATATATTATGAAGTTTACATTATTTTGTGTTACAGTTGCATTATTTTATTTTTTGTCTTATACTTCTGTTTGTGCATATAATAATTATGGAGGAACGATAATGGATAATAGACCAATAGGAATGTTCGATTCTGGAGTAGGTGGATTAACAGTTTATAAAGAAATAAGAAGAAAATTTCCAAATGAAAATATAATTTATTTAGGAGATACAAAAAGTTTTCCTTATGGCAGTAAGTCAAAGGAAAGTATAATTAATTTAACTAAACAAGGAATTGATTTTTTAATCTCAAAGAATGTTAAAACAATAATAATTGCTTGCGGTACGGCTACAAGCCAAGCTCTTGAAGCAGTTAAAAATTTGTATTCTATACCTATTATTGGAATTATAGAACCTACTGTAGAATACATAGCAAACCAGCCTAATATTAAAAGTGTTGGAATTGTTGCAACTAGCGGTACAATACGAAGTAATGGCTGGGGGAAGGCAATTTTAAAATATAGACCAGACATAAATATAATAAATAAGCCCTGTCCTCTTTTAGCTCCTATGGCTGAAG
>CAYPES010000040.1:0-7556 GCA_964409925.1 uncultured Clostridium sp.
AGATATCCTGATTTTAAAAAGGAAAAATTGCAAAATAATAAAAAAAAAACATAATATGCAAATACAAAAAATAGTAGAACAAAAAAGAAAAAAAGAAAAATTTAATAGGGCTGTAGATAATTCTGTATTAAGGGTAATGCATGAACAAGCTGTCAATGAATTATCTAAAAGAAAGCATCTATCAGATGAAAGTTATAGAGAATGGAACAGTAGTGCGTATAAATATAATGTTTTGAAAAGAAGATATGAATTTGATGATAATTTAGGTCGCTCTGCAGATGTTCCAAAATATATTAAAGTGAGGTAATTATGGAAAAATATTTTTTAGAAGTAGTAAAATTAGTTAATGAACTTGGAGATAATCAAGATAAAGTGTTTGGTGAGATAGAATATGTTGCAAATGGAGATAAAGAATTAAAAGTGACAATAAGAGATAAGAAAACTTTTAAATATTTAGAAAGATGCCAAATATATGTTGAAAATAATGATGAGAAAAGTTGGAACAATATAGTAAATATGATTAAATATTATGTTATAGGAGGTTACAAAAATGACTAAAGGACAAGCTATTGCATATGCACAAATTACTTTGAATTTTATAAAAAATCCTGATAATAATATGAAATTAACATTAAAAAATTTTAGAAAAGAAATGCAAGATGCATTTAAATTATACCCAGCTAATTCTGCAAAAATGTTAGCAAAAAATATGGAAGAAACAGAAGAAGAATTTAATGCAGGTAGGAGAAAAGCATAGTAGTAAAAAATTAATATGTAAAAGATAAAATGAAGATGAGGCTATATTACAGCCTTATCTTCTTAATGTATAAAGTCAAATTAAAGACTTGTAAAAAAGTTTGTTTATATTATACAAAGGAGTAAAAAATGAATGGAAAATATTAAAGAAAATTATGAATTAATGTTTACGGAATATCCAGATATAGTAAATATTGTTCAACTAAAAGAAATGCTTGGAATTGGAAGTAATCTTGCTTATAAACTTGTGAGAGACAAAACTATTCCATCTCTTAAAGTGGGAAGAGAATATAAAATACCAAAAAGAAATATTATTTGCTACTTAATGAATCAAAACTAAAATATTATCTATTTTTAATAACTGTTTTTATGTCTCTTAAACTAGACTAAAATTTGCTTATGTGATATGATTTTAAGGTCAATAGTAAGCTAAATTTAAACTGTTATTCTGAAAGGAGCTTATGTATGATAACAGGTAGCGTACAAATTAATAAAGGTTATTATTTTATAGTATTTAATATGTATGATGAACATGGAAAAAGAAAACCCGAATGGCATTCTACTGGATTAAAAGTAGATAGTAATGAAAGAAAAAATAATCAAAATAGAAAACAAGCCGAAAAAATATTAAATGAGGAATTAGTAAGAGTGAATGCTGAAAATAGTTTTAGTAATAAAATAAATAATATTGCCAAAAACTCAAAATATTCAACTATGCTTCTTAGTGATTATATGATGGAATGGTTGGATAATATAAAACATAAAGTAGCTCAATCAACTTATATTGGTTATGAACAAGTGGTAAAAGGAAGATTATGTCCGTATTTTAAATCTGAAAAAATAAAATTAGTTGATTTAAGACCTGGAGATATAAAAGACTTTATAAACTATTTATATAAGCAAAATTTAAAAGGCTCGACAATAGCACATTATACTTCTAATATGAATACTGCTCTAAAAGAAGCCGTCATTGCTGAAATAATACCATTTAATCCTATGGAGAGAATAGAGAAAGTAAAGAAAGATGTTTTTATACCAGAATTTTATACTGACGAAGAACTGATTGATTTAATTAATGTTATAAAAACTCAAAAATTAGAATTACCACTTACTTTAGGTATTATATATGGCTTAAGAAGAGAAGAAATTTTAGGGTTAACTTGGCATGCAATAGATTTTAATAATAAAAGTATTACTATTAGAAAAACGGTTGGTAGAGGAAAATATGAAGGTGTTACTCAATTTCTTATAAAGGATATACCTAAAAATAAATCAAGTTATAGAACTTTACCAATGTTTGATTTTATTGCTGATTTATTAAATAAATATAAAGAAAAATATAAAATGGATGAGAAAATTTTTGGAGATACCTATATAACAGATTATAAAGATTTTATTTGCTTAATGGATAATGGAGAGCTAATAAAACCAGATTATGTAGATAGAACTTTTAGTAGGATATTAGATGAAAATGCATTTAGACATATTAGATTACATGATTTGAGACATTCTTGTGCTACACTACTTTTAAGAAATGGTGTACCACTTCCAGAAATTCAAAAATGGTTAGGGCATTCAAATATTATCACTACTCAAAGATATTCTCATTTGGATCAGAATGATAAATCTATACCAGCAAATATGATTGAAACAAAATTTAGTATGTCGTTTTTATCAAATGATAATAAAAAAGAACAAATATCTATTGCAACTTAGATAAATGTTCAAAATAATATATTTCACAACATTTTCCTAACATACACAAAAATTTAAAAAGTGTTAGGAAAAGTGTTAGGAAAATCTGCATTTTTGATAAATTAAAACCCCAAGCATATCTTACGAACTGCTTGAGGTTCTAATGGTGCAGATGGCCGGAATCGAACCGGCACGGCTTATTGGGCCGCAGGATTTTAAGTCCTGTGCGTCTACCAGTTCCGCCACATCTGCATGTTAGTAACTTTACTGGCTAACAAAATGTATTGTACTACAAAATATTAATGGTTGTCAATAGAAAAGACGAAAAAAATTTAATTTTTCATCTTTTTTTTAATATATTATTAAATTGGATTAACATGAATAATAGAAAGATAAATAGGTTCCAAAGAATTCAATTCTTTCTCTAACTTGTCAGCTATCTCATGGCTATCATAAGTGGACATATTTCCATCAATATATATAGAAACAGAGACTAAATATTTGTAGCCAACGGGAGTAGAAGAAAAGTGATCCACTTTTTGAATATCTTTGTATTTATGGATTATATCAAGTATTTCTTTTTTTGTAGTTTCATCTATAGACGCATCCATTAATACATTATAACTTTCAATAAAAATTTTTACGCCACTTATACAAATAAGTATAGAAATTCCAATACCAACAACTCCATCAAACCAATAGATACCATAAATATTTAATATTACAGAAATTAAGGTACAAGAAGTTACCATTGAATCGTTTCGGTGGTCTTTTTTTAATGAATTTATAAGTATGCTATTAGTTCTTTTTGATAAAAAGTTTGTGTATATAAACAAAGAAATTTTTACTGCTATTGTTATTATACAAACTATTATTAGCAAATATGGATAGGCAACTTCTGCAGGGGTAAGAAGAGAAATTACTGAGTCGTATACTAATTTTAAAGCTACTACTATCATAGATAGTCCGATAAATAATGAAAATATATATTCTGCTTTTCCGTGACCGAAATTATGAGTATCATCTTGTGGACTACTTGCAATCTTATTGCCGATACTACTCATTAATGATGCAAAAATATCTCCTGCACTATTTGCAGCATCTGCAATCATTGCTTGACTCCTACTGAGAAAACCTATAATAAATTTTATAACAAGCAAAAAAATATTTCCTAAAATTCCAGCTATATTAGCTTTATTTATATCTGAATATCTGTCCATAATAAAACCTTCCTAAATTAATATTATTATAAATATATGTATAATAGCATAAAATAAATATTCATTCAATAATTTTTTTAATAATTCGCGGAATATGTAATAATTTGACGTACGAAAAAAAGAATAATTCAATATAAATATGGTAAAATTAATAATGCAAAATAATAACATTTTAAGTAAGAATACTGATTCAAATTGTAAATATGACGATAGAGTAAAAATAAATGAAAAAGTAACAATATTCGCCATAGCGAAAGCTAAATATGCTTTAATAAAAAAAATAATCAATAAAAGAATCGGGAAAATAGAATGCATATAGAAATTTTAGTGAAGGACATTCGACAACAAAAAGGCATGACTATAGCTGGTTTGGCTAGAAAGAGTGGAGTTTCTGCAGCTCATTTGAGCGATATAGAAAAAAATTTTAAAAGTCCAAGTTTATTAGTGATGGTGAGAATAGCAAGAGCTCTTAATGTGGAGATTACAGAACTATATAGGGTAAAATGGTGAATAAGTGAAAGAAGAATATGAAAAAAGTATGATAGCATTAAATTTATATATAAAAGTAACAAAGAGCATACCCTCTGAAATACAATGGAATAATTATGCTATTCAAGAGAAGCTCTTATCTAGTAAATCTCTAGAGTACTATAATGGTGTAAAATTTAATAAATTGTGTAGAAAAATAACAAAGCAAAGAAATTAAGAGAATATATTGCCCTCAATTATTAAAAAAGATTAATAATTGAGGGCAATTTTATGGATACTTTATTTTTAGTGTTTCTAAATAATTTTAAACATAAAAACATTATCTAGTAGTTACAATTCGCAGCATAGAATTTTATAATATCTAGTAACCTTTTATTTAAAAAAATAGAAAAACACTAGACTTTTTTTTTCGAATGCCGTACAATAAGACTTAATAAAAAAGAAAAGGTAATTTATAAGTAGTAAATTACATTATTTTATCAAAGAAAGAGGTAATAAATATGAATATATGGCATGACATTGATGAAAGTAGAATAAAAAAAGATGACTTTGCAGCTGTTATAGAAATACCAAAAGGATGCAAAAATAAATATGAACTAGACAAAGACACAGGATTTTTAAAATTGGATAGAATATTATACACTGCAACTCATTATCCAGCTAATTACGGATTTATACCAAGAACATATGCTGGTGATAAAGATCCACTAGATGTATTAGTACTTTGCCAAGAAGAGATATATCCATTAACACTTGTTGAATGTTATCCAATAGGAGTTCTAAGAATGACAGATAGTGGAGAAGATGATGAAAAAATAATTGCAATAGCAAAAAAGGATCCTTTCTTAAATGAATACAAGGACATAAGTGAAATTCCTGCTCAGACATCAGCTGAGATAATGCATTTCTTCGAGGTTTATAAACAATTAGAAGGAAAGAAAACAACAGTGGATAAAATAATGGGAAGAGAAGATGCAGAAAAAATAATTCAAGAGGCTATAGATAATTATAAAGAAAAATTTAGCCCAAATAACTAATAGAGGAGATACTAATGTTTGAAAAAATAATATTTAATCTATTTGCATTTACATTGTTTATATTAATATTTTTTAAATTAATAAGAAAAAATGATACTAGCTATGTATATTTACTAGCCTTGCAATTTATAGGAATAGCGATAAACTTTATAGAATTAAGTATAGGGAGAAGCTTTGGAATAGTACTTAAATTAGCTATGTATATATTATCGGTAGTGCTACCAATATTCTTTATATGGATAGAATATTCTAAAAAGATAGATTTTGCAGAAATATTTTATTTGATAGCAGCCAAAATAGCTTTGCTAATAGGAAAAGATGAAGTTGCTAAAAGATATTTATTGCAACTAGTGGAGAAATATCCTAACTCATATAAGGGGCATAAAATGCTAGCAGGGCTATATGAAAAAGTTGAAAAATATGAGCTAGCCTTGGAAGAATATGAAAGGGTGTATGAACTTAATCCAAAGGATGAAAATATTTATCTGAGAATAGGTAAACTATATGGAAATGTAGGAAGAGAAAAAGAGGCAATAGAAATATTTTCTAATTTAATAAAAAAGAAGCCAGACCATTATGAAGCGAGCATCATTTTAGCTGATATATTAAATAGTAAGCAAGAATATAAAGAAGCTGTGCAAGTGTATATGTCAGCACTAAAATATAGACCAGGAGATTATAATTTGTATTATAACCTTGCCATGACATATACAATGATAAATGATTTTGCAAAAGCAAAAGAATGTTATGAAAAGGCAGCTCAAATAAATAGCGTATTATACCATGCTAGATATAGCTTAGGTCAACTAAATTTGCTATATGGTGACTTGGAAGAGTCAGAAAAATACCTTATGGAATGTATTGATGCTGAAGAAGTATCTGCTGGTGCATACTATTATCTGGCTAGAATAGCGATGATCAAAGGAGAAATAGACAAGGCAAAAAATTATGCCAATATTGCTATAGAAGAAAATCCTATGATATATGATAAGATGGCAGAAGAAAATATTTTTATGCCAATAATTGATAAAGTAAATAAACCAAAAATAAATGTAGAAAATAAAAAGAAGAATAAGAAAAAATTATTGAGCCAAAAGGAAATATTAATAGATATGCATTTAGATAGTACTTGCAAATTAGTCGGAAAACTAAACAATAATGATATTGAAATGATGGAAAATGTAAAGAAAACTAAAGAGCAAGAAAAATATTATGTACAAGATAAACAAATAGGAGAATAAATATTCATATTATATATAGAAGAAAATATAATTATAAAAACAAAAGGAGAAATGTAAATATGGAAATATATCAAGCTATAATTTTAGGAATTGTACAAGGCGCAACAGAGTTTTTACCAATATCGAGTTCAGCACATTTAAATGTATTCCCATGGATATTTAATTGGGAAATGTTATCAGAAGGAATGGATGTAGCATTACATATTGGTACATTATTAGCATTAGTTATATTCTTTTTTAAAGATTGGGTTAATTTGGTAAAAGGTGGATATAAAAAACTTGTAAAAAAAGAAGACTCCACAGATGGAAAAATATTTTGGTATTTAGTAGCAGCAACAATACCTGCAGGAATACTAAGTTTAGTACTAGATAAGCTATCAGAAGCAATTTTTGGAGCAGACATTAATTTCCAAATGATAATTATAGCATGTACATTAATAATAATGGGTATTATTTTATATATTATAGATAAAAGATCAAAATCAACAGTAGACTATAAAAATATATCATTAAAACAAGCTATACTAGTTGGACTATCACAAGCAGTAGCTGCAGCATTTCCGGGAGTATCAAGATCTGGAATAACAATGACTGTAGCAAGAGCGTTAAAAATAGATAGAGAAAGTGCAGCAAAATTTTCATTTATGTTAGCAATGCCAATAACACTTGCAGCAGTAGTATTTGATTTAACTAAATTTACTTTTTCTTGGTCATTAATTCTAGGAATACTTGCAAGTTTTATAACTGGTGCTATAGTAATAAAGTTCCTATTAAATTATTTGAAAAAAGGAAGCTTTAAAGTTTTTGCAATATATAGAGTTATATTTGGAATATTAATTATAATATTAGCATTTATAAAAATTTAGTTATTATAAAAATTGAAAAATAATGTTTCGCACTGCATGGCAAACATTATTTTTTTGATATTTCTGATAACAATCTTTGAAATTAAAAGATAGAAACACTACGACAAAAAAATATTTCAAAAATATTACAATATTACATTTGAATTACTATTGCACAATATATGTTGACTTTTTTTGAAAAAAAGATAAAATATTATTGTGAAAAATGTACAAAAATATGCCACGCGCCGCGGCAAAAGCACGGCGGCGCAT
>CAYPES010000041.1:0-7508 GCA_964409925.1 uncultured Clostridium sp.
TAATAGGTCAACTAACAGAAGGAGTAGATTTCCTATGGTGGTTGTCTTATGGACAAGAATTTGGTCTATCTTCACCTTTGATATTAGACCTAGGTATTATAAAACTTACTTTTGCTGTAATGTTTAAAATAAATATAGCGAGTATATTAGGAGTTATAATATCTATATTTATATATAGAAAGGCAATATAAATAAAATAGTGGTAGAAAGGAATTTTTATTGACTATAAAAAAATTACCAACATTTGAAAGACCATACGAGAAAGCACAGATGTATGGTATAGAAAGCCTATCAAATTCAGAATTATTAGCTATAATAATAAAAACTGGAACAAAGGAAAAAACATCAGTTGAGTTAGCTCAAGAAATATTATCTATTGAAAAAGGAGAAAAAGAAAATATACAATTTTTGCACAATGTATCAATAGAAGAGCTAACGAAAATTAAAGGAATAGGTAGAGTGAAGGCTACCCAGATAAAAGCTATTTGTGAATTAAACAGAAGAATGCTGAGACCAATAGAAAAAACACAAATAAAAATTAGAACGGCAGAAAATGTAGCAGAATTACTAATTAATGAGATGAAATATGAAAAAAGAGAAAAAGTAAAAATACTAGTATTAAACACAAAGAATATATTACTAAAAATTCTTGATGTTTCATATGGAGGAACAAATTCGGCTATAATAGAACCAAAAGATATATTATCGGAACCAATAAAAATGGGAGCACCAAAGATTATCTTGGTACATAATCATCCTAGTGGAGATCCAACACCAAGTAAGGAAGATATAGAATTAACAAAACGAATATACAATGCGGCTGCATTATTAGGAATAGAATTGTTAGACCATATAGTGATAGGAAATCAAAAATACATAAGCATATTTTCAATGGGGAGGATTTAATAAAACGATGAGCATTTTTACATTTGGATCAAAAGATATAGGGATGGATTTAGGTACATCAAACATTTTATTAACTATAAAGGGAAAAGGCATAGTATTAAATGAGCCAGCTGTAGTTGCAATTAATAGGCAAACTAATCAGATTGTTGCAACAGGACATGAGGCAAAAGAAATGCTAGGAAGAACTCCAGAACAAATTAGAGCTGTAAGACCTATGAAGGATGGCGTAATTGCAGATTTTACTGCCGCTCAATTAATGATAAAGAATATAATTACAAAAGTATGTAAAAGATATAATGCAGGAAGACCAAGAGTTGTAGTAGGTGTGCCATCGGGAATTACTGAAGTAGAGGAAAGAGCTGTTGAAGAAGCGGTAGCTCAAGCTGGAGCAAGAGAGGTTTATTTAATTGAAGAACCAATGGCGGCAGCTATTGGAGCCGGTATGGATGTTGCTGAACCAACTGGGAACATGATTGTTGATATTGGAGGAGGAACTACGGAGATAGCTGTAATTTCTTTAGGAGGAATTGTTGTAAGTGACTCAATTAAAATTGCCGGAGATGTAATGGATGAAGAAATCATAAATTATATAAAAAATAATTTGAACTTGGCTATTGGAGAAACTACTGCAGAACAAGTAAAATTAGAATTAGGTTGTGCAATTCCATTGGTTACACAAAAGACTATGGAAATAAGAGGCAGAGAGCTAACAACAGGGTTACCAGAAAATAAAATCGTAACATCAGAACAAATTCAAGAAGCAATGCAATCTTCAATTGAGAAAATTATAGACTTAGTAAAGTCAACTTTAGAAAAAACTCCACCAGAACTAGCATCCGATATAGTAGAAAGAGGAATAGTATTAACTGGAGGAGGAGCACTAATAAAAGGAATTGATACACTCATTGCTCAGAAGATAGACATTCCTGTATATATAGCAGAAAGACCTCTAGATTGTGTTGCAAATGGAACAGGAAAAACTATAGAGGACATGGATAAATTAAGAACAGCACTAATTAGAAATAGAAGAAGATAAAATTTACAGTATTAAGTTTTTAAGAAAGGGAAAATGTTAGAACTCTCTAACATAGGACTAGTAAATGTATAAAAAAAGAAAAACAGGAATAATAGGAATAATAATTACTGTTATTATCTTGATTACCATTGTAGTCATTTCAAATATAAAAATAGAAGATTTCTCGCATATAGGTGGAACGTTAAGTTCTTTTGTTATGCCTGTACAAAATGGAATAACATATCTTAAAAATAAAATTACTGGAAATAGTACTTTTTTCTCAGATATGGTGACTTTAAAGGAAGAAAATAAAAATTTAAAGGAACGTAATAGTGAATTAGAAAAATCCTTAAGAGAGCTAGAAGTAATTAAATCTGAAAATGAAACTCTAAAGGAATATGTTAATTTAAAAGATAAATATACAGAATATACTACTATTCCAGGGTACGTAATAAATAAAAATACAAGTAATTATAGTAACATTATAGTTATTAATATAGGGGAAAATGACGGTGTTAAGGTGGGAATGCCGGTCATTTCAGATAAAGGATTAGTAGGACATGTTATATCTGTTACAGACTCTACTGCAAAGATTCAAACTCTTTTAGATACATCGAGTGCAGTTAGTAGTATAGTTGGTACAGCTAGAGATTCTGTTGTCGTAAAAGGTAGCCTTGAAACCAATGATATGCTAAAAGGCACTTATATACCAACATCAGCAACTTTACTTGAAGGAGATAAAGTGGAGACATCAGGGCTGGGAGGAATATATCCAAAGGGAATAACAATAGGAAGCGTAAAGCAAATTGTAGAAACTAAAAATCTAACAAATAGATATATTCTTATTGAGCCAGCGGTTAACTTCGAAAAATTAGAAACAGTATTAGTTATAATAAAATAGTACTATAAAGGTTTATAGGTAAAACCTTATTTAAAAACTTAAATATATTATGCAAGGAGAAAGCATTAAATGAAAAAGACAGTCACAATAATATCTATAATATTAGTATTTTTTTTAATATACTTTCTTCAAGCCAATTTTTTTACATGGTTTAATATAGCTGGAATAATGCCAAACCTATATGTCATTCTAGTGCTATTTATTGGATTATTCATGAAAAGAAAATTTCGGATTGGTATTTGGTATTGCCTTTGGATTATATATAGATATAATTCTAGGAAAAAATGTTGGAATTTCAGCACTAGCATTAGGTGTAATAGGAATGCTAGGAGAAATATTAAGTAAAAATTTCTCTAAAGATAGTAGATTTATAGTTACTATCATGGTGATAATAGTAACAGCAATATATGAAATAGCAGTATATATATTAACAATACTAAGAACAGGTGGAACAATAGAAATACTTGCCTTTTCAAAGATTTTACTTATAGAAGTGGTGTTTAATACTTTAATAACAATAATAATTTATCCGATAATAAAAAAAGCTGGATATTATGTAGAAAACTTATTCGATGACAAATATATATTAACAAGGTATTTTTAATGTCAATAAAGATAAAAAGAAGGTGAGTAATTGGGAAAAGAAAGAAAAAATAATGATAGAATTAGATATAACATTATAACAATATTGGTATATATAATAGGAATAATTTTACTAGTGCAATTATTTAACCTTCAAATTATACATGGGGAGGAATACAGAGAAACATCAAATATAAAATTAACAAGAGAAAGTATACTAGAAGCAGATAGAGGGGATATAAAAGATAGCTCTGGAACTACTTTAGCAACAGTAGATGCTCAGTATTCTATAGTATTATACAAAACAAAGGTAAGTAACGAGGCACTAAATAATACAATTTTAAAATTAATAAATATTTTATCAACAAATGGTGACTCTTATGTGGATAACTTCCTTATAGATGTTAATCCATATAGGTTTAAATTGGAGGAGGAAGAGAGCCAAAAAAAGTGGAAAAAGGCAAATAACATAGATGAAAATGCAACAGCAGAGGAGGCTTTTAACTATTTTAAAAATAAATATGAAATAACGGCAGATAGTGTAGAAGATGCAAGAAAAATATTAGCAATTAGATACGAAATTTCGTATAAAGGATACAGTAATACAAAATCTATTGAAATAGCAGAAAACATAAGTAGAGAAAGCTTACTCCAAATAAAAGAAAGAAATTCGGAATTCTCAGGGGTAGAAATTGCCGAAAAACCTACAAGAAATTATCCTCTAGGAACAACTGCTTCTCATGTAATAGGTAGAATTGGAAAAATAGAAAGTAGTGAATTAGAAGGCAATGAAGATGTATATGACCAAAATGATATAATAGGAAAATCTGGAATAGAATATGTATTTGAGAGATACTTAAAAGGTACAAATGGTGTAAAACAAATAGATATGAATGTTGATGGAACTATAACAGACGAATACATATCAGAAGAAGCTATATCTGGGTGTGATGTGATATTAACCATAGATTCAAAACTGCAGGCGGTAACAGAAGAAGCATTAAGAAACAATATAGAAAAAATAGCGAATGGAGGCTTTTCGGACTGGGCACCGGCAGATGCAGGTGCAGCGGTTGTTATGAATGTAAAAACGGGAGAAGTGCTAGCGATGGCTAGCTACCCAGACTATAATCCATCTGCCTTTATAAATGGAATTGATACAAATACTTGGAATTATTATATAAATGGAGAAACCAAGCCTTTAGAAAATAAAGCTATTTCAGCAATGTATTCTCCGGGATCTACATATAAAATGGTAACTGCTCTTGCTGGACTAGAGTCGGGAGCTATAACAACAACAGAGAAGATAAGGGATACTGGAATATATAGAAAATACAATAGCAGTTGGAGATGTTGGAATAGTAGTGGCCATGGATATTTAAGTGTATCACAAGCGATAGAACACTCATGCAATTATTTTTTCTATGAAGTAGGAGATAGGATTGGAATAGATACTTTATCAAAGTATTCATCTTATCTTGGATTAGGACATAAGACAGGAATTGAATTAAAAGGGGAAATACCGGGAGTATTAGCAAGCAATCAAATTGCTGAACAAGAAAATAGAGTCTGGAACCCGGGTGAAACAATTTCTGCTGCGATAGGACAAAGCTATAATACATTTACACCTTTGCAGATGGCAAAATATGTGGCGATGATAGCTAATAGAGGTAAAAAGTTAGATGTAACAGTTGTTAAATCAATAATTAAGCCTGATGGAAGTGAAGTACCAAGAGATGAATATGAAAAATATGTAAACAATAGATTAGGTCTAGAAGAAGACAACACAGAAGAAATAACATTTAAAGAAGAAAATATAAATGCTATATTAGAAGGTATGAGAGGTGTAACTAGTGAAGTAGGAGGAACAGCATATTCGACCTTTAGAAACTTCAATATTGAAGTAGGAGGAAAAACAGGTTCTGCACAAACAGGAATTGAAGGAAAAACTAATGCTTGGTTTGTTGGATTTGCTCCTTTTGACGATCCAGAAATTGCAATAGTTGTATTTGTTAGGAATGGCGCACATGGAAGCTACACTGCTGAAGTTGCGAGAGATATTATTGCTCAGTACTTTGGAATGAATACAAGCCAAATTACAGAAGATACAAGTGCGATTCCAACTGTGCAGATAATAAATTAAAAAGTATACTATAAAATATAACAATTCACGAATTATGTTCTATTAGCAGAAATAATTATATTTTTATAAAACTTCGCAGCTCATATCGAGCGCACGTAGCTCATGTGACGACACGATATTTCAGCTCGTTTTATAAAAATATTAATTATTTCTGATATACTGTGAATTGTAATAAAAAATAAAATATTATATGAGGATGTAGAATTATGAAGAGTTGTATAAGTATAAATTTAAGAAAAGAAGATATTGTCATAAAAATTAATGAAGAATATTCTCAGGAAGATATAATGTATGCACTAAGAAAAAAAATACCAGATTTAAAAAAGTTATATCAAAGTGAAAAAACTCCTATTGTTATTACTGGAAAAGTATTGAAAAACAAGGAAATTGACGAAATACAAGACTTAATAAAAAAGTATATTGACGTTAAAATTAACTTTGATAGCCCTAGAACATTAGGCTTACATGGAATAACAAGAACTTACAATAAAGAAATAGCAACTTCAGAGACAAGGTTTCATAGAGGAGCAGTAAGATCTGGACAAAAAGTGGAATATGAAGGAAGTTTAGCTATATTAGGAGATGTAAATGATGGAGCAGAAGTAATTGCTGGAGAAAATATAATAGTTTTAGGAATATTAAGAGGACTAGCTCATGCTGGCGCAAAGGGAAATAAAGAAGCAATAATAGCTGCATCGTCAATAGAGGCTCCACAATTAAGAATTGCCAATATAATAAAAGAAAGAGAAAGAAACGAAATTCTGGAAGACACAAGAAGAACATATGCATATGTAAATCAGAAAGAAGAAATGATAATTGAATAAAAATAAAACGCCGATGTCAAACTAAATTTGAACGGCGTTTTAATTTAGAAGAAGTAAAATTAAGGTGATAAATAAAAAAGGGTCATTTACGTTCTCATTATATAAAAAGAATATTATACATATAAGAAGTACATCGTCAAAATAAAGATTTAACCCGAACAGACTAAATAAAGGAGCTGTATCCTGAGAAAAATTAGTATTTTTATAGGAGTTTTCTTTAGTTTTAACCTTAGGGTTAGACGTAAATTTAGTGCCAGCATAAAAATTTTGCTCAGAAGGATTATTAGAACCAGTATAAATTTTGTGTTTAGAAGTAGTATTATCTGTGCAATTTATATGAGATGAATAAGTAGGATTAGAAGCATAATAATTGTATTTGTTATATGGTTGATTTAAATTTGCATGAATTTGTGGATTAACATACCTCATATAATTAGGCAGACCAAAATAAGGATAATTAGGTATCATTTTTACCATCACCACCGGATAGTTTCATTAATTCAATAACTTTTTCCATGCTTAATAACTGAATATATTCGTCGACTTTTGCTTGCCTACTAGGCTTTAAATAAGGCTTTAAAGAACGTAATAAATTTGCACCCGAATTGTTAGAAGAACTGTTCATAGCACTCATAATTTTTTGAATCTTTAACATAGTGTTAATGTCAATATTGGGAATACCTTGAGAGCTATTTTGAGTATTGGAACTATTAAGATTATCATTGTTGACATTATTATTGTAATTAACGCTACTATTATTGTTGTTATCACTATTACTGTTAATAGTCATCTTTTCCGAACTGCTATTTTGCAAAGAATTTAACATTTCTTTTATATTATCAGGTATATCTTTGCCCTCCATCATGGAGGCAAAGTTTTTTAACATTTCAGACATATCGGCCATACAAAACTCCATTCTGTTGCCTTATTCGGCACAATTTAACTGATATAAAAAATATTACTAATTTTTAGAATTGTTATTTAGTTGTTTCATAATTTCTTCTGGACTTTTTGAGCCTAGTATTTTAGAAACTTCATTCATTTTTGACTGTAATTCTTTCTTATCCATGCTTGAAATCATTTTCATAAGTTCATTAAAATTAATATCAGACATTATATACCTCCAATAAAATATAT